>JAISIJ010000263.1 GCA_031262245.1 Oscillospiraceae bacterium
ACACAAATACATATATTTTAAAAACAAATTCCGATATTACAGAAATTTTGAAAGATAATAATTTTGAATATTCGGAAATTTTGAAAGATAATAATTCTAAATATTCGGAAATTACAAAATACGAATATAAATTATTAAATGTAAATAGTTCGCTTACTCAATCATTAATCAAAAAAATAATATCAAAAAATATAGAAATTTTTCATTTTGAAAAATTTCGAATATCTTTGCAGGAAATTTTCGTAAATAATTTCGGAGGTGAAGATTTTGAAGAGAAATAATTTAAAAAGAAATAATTTAAAAAGAAATAATTTGATGGTTGAGGCAGTTTTTACATTTAAATGTTATATAAGAGGAATTCTATTTAGGATAATTGCTTTTTTAGGGGTTGTGTTGATTTTAGTCGGACTTAATATTGATAAAATAAGTGCTTTATTTGAAGAAGATGAAGTTCTTAATGTAGGCATAGTAATTTCTGATGAGAATTTCAGTAATGATATTATGGATAATTTTTCATCAGATGATAAAATTAAAGTAACAAAACTAAGCAGCGACATAGCCGATACAGAAGTTTCTGTAATGGACACATATGAAGAAAATTACGGAATTATAATGTTTTTTAATTTAGAAAATTATTCTGTTGATTTTCATTACAGTTCATCATTTCCATCTGACGACTTAAACACAATCGGCTCTTTGGCAGATGGTGTAAATAATTATTTGAAAATGGAAAATCTTAATTTAAATGAAGAACAACTTTTATCATTAACACAAAACAGCATCAATTATATTCCGCATACAAGCCTTGAAAATACACAATTAATCAGCTTGTTTGCTAATATATTGATGTTTCTTATTTTAGTAACGTACGCAATTTCACTCGGCAATATTATATTAGAAGAAAAGACAGGCAGAATATCTGAGACACTTTTATCATACATTAAACCTACCGAGTTACTTTTCGGAAAACTTTTCGGAATGTTATGGGCATTACTTATTCACATAGCAATTTTTGTTGTAACATTTATAGTAGCCGAGAATTTATTCGGTATGAAATCGGATTTAGTAAACGACATATTCGATGTCTTTACTCCGAAAAGTTTAGTATGCACTGTCGCTATGTTATTATTCGGATATTTATGTTTCGGACTTATATTTATGTGCATTTCATCATTTGTTGAAACGGTTCAGGATTCAAATATACCGGCTCTTGTTCAATCTGTATTTATATTATGTAGTTATTATGTATCTTTCGCACTTACAATGCACTTCAATGAAGAAACAGTATACAACTTAAGTTTTGCTCCGTTTTTATCTATTTTTACCAATATAGTATATGTTTCTGTAATTGAAACATCTTGGTTTGTTGTTTTACAATTTATACTAATTCAAGTTATTTTTGTTCTGTTAACCGGATTAATTACCGGAAAACTGTTTAAAAGAGGCATTACCAAGTATAGTAAAAAGAGAAGAAAGGCGAAAAACAGTCAATAGTGTATATTGTTATTGTGTTCACTATTTTCGATTTAAAAGGATATCAATAATCGGAGGTTAGGATTTGACGGATTCGTTGTTATACCTCACTGAAAAGATTTTCGTTTCCTTTTATCGATAAAATAAAAAATTGCAAATAGTAAAACCGCTATAATCAGAAATAAAATTGATGTGATTAAAAGCAAATTACTTCCGAAAAAAACAGATGTATAATTGCTGTCTTCGTCTTTTTCGGTAACAATGTTTACAATTTCAAACGGAAAACTGAAACCGGTTTCTTTGACAAAACATATAAAAAACGCAATCATTGTCGGAATTCCGATTACGGCTGTCGTAAGACATGCCGAAGCGACTAAGGACTTTGATATTGTTTTTAAAATTGAATAATTTTTCATGATAATATTATTTCTCCTTTATTTGAATTACATTTTTAAATTGAAATTGCATCGGCACATTTAAAATTCCCATTTTACCTTTACAAGTTTAAGCGTAAATATAAATAAAACAGCAAAAACCACCGCTGCACCGGCGAGTGCAATCATTTTCGAATACTGCATAATACTGTTAATAACATAAGCTGCCGGTAATGCAATCAAGATAATTATTAATATTAAAACTCCCTGCATGTAGGCGTTATCTTTGTCAATCGGCGATAATACTCCCGCAAAGTAAAGAACATTGTTTGCATATATCAAAACGGCTAAGCCTATTAAAATGTTAAGCATGTTGACCGCCGAAAACATAATCGCACTTATTAAAGTATATAAAATTAACGATGAGCAAATGCAGCCTGTTAATTTTGAAAGCGAAAAAATGTTGCTTTTAACGCCGATTTGTCTGTATACGGGAATTGCCTTTCTCTCTGAACCGAAAGAGTTAAGTGCCGGAAATGATGATAAAAATCCAATAGATATACTCATTAGAAAAGTTGCTGTTGTATAGCCGAATTTTAACCTCAATAAAACCGAACCCAAGATTAAAAGCAAAGCAAGAAGAAAATTCTCTTCGTTTCTGTATTGAAGTTTAATTTCTTTCAATACAAGTGACAAAAATTTTGAATCTGAGAATTTAATAAACCGAAAAGTTTTTAAAGCAGTATTCTCTCTTGCAGAACTTTGAAGCAAAATTGAACCTACAAAGATAAGAACAATTGCTGCGACTATTGCCGCAAATATAAAAAAGTTTACATTTACACCGAGAGAACTGTTGTAGAATATTAAGTAAACAGCCGATGCCAGAGTAAGCGGATTGTATTCAAACTTTTCATAACTCGTTAAAAAGTCTGTCAATGAAAGCGTAAATTCGGCAAGATAAATCATATATACAATACCGGTAATCGTAAACGCAAAATTCCTCGCAAAAGGAGTTTTCACCACCGATAGCAAAAAATACAGAATATTAAAAACACTCATAAGTATCATAATGCAGAATATTATTTGCAGAAAAATACAAAGAAGAAAAGCACCGATGTTGCCAAGATAAATTCTATTTATAAACATAGGCGGAATAAAAATAAGCACCTCTATAAGCATAGAACAGGCGGTTATATTTATAAAAGTCGGTAATATTTCGCTGATTTTTCTTTCGAACGGTTTAATCGGAAGCCACCTTAAAATTTTTGAAAGCTCACCGCTATCCGGCGAAACAAATTCAAACAACATAAAGAACACAAAAGTAAGTGTAGATATATTTGAAATTTCTGTCATAAGAAGAAAATAAATGAACTTCTCATCGCCTGAAAGAAACAGTTTCAAAATTTCATTTGAAAGTAAATATCCGCATAAAATTCCCATAGCAAGCAGAAAAAGCAATATCGTTACCACGAGAACTTTTTTGCTGACAGTATTAAACATACGGTTAATTTGATTTTTAAAGATTTTATTTTTCAGCTTAAAAATCGTTAATGATTTGTTCAATTTTCTCACCTCTTTCAGACAACAGAGAACTCTTCATAAAGACTTCTTCTAAATCTTTTCCGTCCCATTTTGTCTTTAATTCGCTCGGAGTGCCTGCGGTAATCTCTTTGCCGCCTGCGATAATGCACATTCTGTCGCATAAGTTTTCGGCAGAAATCAAATCGTGGGTTGAGAGCAAAATTGCTCCGCCGCCTGTGACAAATTTTCTCATCAGTTTTTTAAGCGAAATAACCGATTCGATATCAAGTCCGCGAGCCGGTTCATCTAAAACAATAATTTTACTGCCGAGCATAAAGGCGGAAATTATTTGCAGTTTCTTTTTCATTCCGTGAGAATATGTGGATATAACTTGGTTTAATGCACCATCCATACTGAATAAATCAATCAAAGATTTTTGCTTTGTCCGGTTTTTTAAATCGTACATTTTGGAAATAAAATCTAAGTATTCTCTGCCCGTCAAGGCATCAATCAAAATAGTTTCGTCAGAAACATAAGTGATGTTCTTTTTGTATTTTTCCGATTTTACTGGAATATTGTCGTAATGTATCTCGCCTGTGGTGAGGTTTATTACATCTAAAACGCAGTTGATGACGGTTGTCTTACCCGAACCGTTCGGACCTGCAATGCAGACAATCTCGCCACCGGATACATTGATTGAGAAGTTTTCAATTCCCCATATTCCGTTTGAATACTTTTTGCCGATATTTTTTACTGTAAGCATAGACGTGATTTTTCCTTTTTTGTTTTTTATATTATACACCAATTTATTCAAAATTGCAATACCTTACTCCTTTAAGTCGAATTCTTACAACCTTAAACCGAATTTTCATTTTTATTTAAATTTCCAAGGTCTTACACTCTTAAACCGAAAAAACGCACCCACAAGGGTGCATATCTTTTTCATATTACAATTTCCACCAAAAAGGAATCATTATCTATTGAGATGTTCAAAGAACCGTTTAACTTTTCTACGGTGTTTCGGACTGATATAAGTCCGAAGCCGTGATTTTCCTTGTCCGGATTAGTAGTTTCTAATTTTTTAATATCCGTAATACTGTTTGGTTTAATTGAATTTTCCAATACGATAACAAGAAAATTGCGTCTGTTGAATATGCTTAATTTGATTTCTCCGCTTGGTAAGGTGGCTGTTATAGCATTATCAAGTAAGTTTCCCAAAACAATGCCTATCTGATTAGCGTGTTTTGTAATTTTTTCAAGATTGGTAATATTTATATCATAGTAAGGAGTTATTCCTTTATTCTTTGCACTTAAAAATTTACTGTTCAAAACCAAATCTACAATAGAATTTTTCGTATAAATTGTGCAGGTTTCGGATAATTCATTATCTAAGTCAGATAAATATTTATATATTTCCGGCACATTTCCGGCATCTAAATTATCTTTAATTAACGAAGCATGATGTTTTAAATCGTGTCGGATACAATTAAGTTTATTATACTGAACACTTATTTCATCATAAATTTTTAACTCTGTTGAATTTTTCAAATTTAACAATCTGAGTTTTTCTCTTTCTGCGTTGTTTTTACTTATTCTTACAAATAAAAAATACAAAAGAATACTGATTATCAATAGGCATATGGACATTATGCTTGCCAAGAGGGAGTTTTTTATTCCCAATTTAAAAGATAATTCCCATTCAACATTCCACATTGTTAATAAAGAAATAAAAGTTGCTATGAAAATTATTAACATAAATCCACGTTCGGGAATGGATAATTTCGTTTTATTTTTCTTCAATAAACTTAAAAACAGTGACCCGAGCAGAAAATACAAAACTTTTGTCGCAAATAAAATGACTGTTTTTAAAACATAATCTCCGTTTGCAAAAGCAGTTAATGCCGAAAGTGCGATAATTGATGTGGTCAGCATTAAAAAGACATTAATCACAGAAAAGAGCAATTTTTTTGCCGGTTTCCCATTCAAGGC
>JAISIJ010000287.1 GCA_031262245.1 Oscillospiraceae bacterium
ACTATAAAGTTTACATGATATATATCTGTGGCTAAATAATTTGCTACAAATTCTGCTAGTCGCACTAATGGAGACTTTGCTATATCTCCTATTTCCTTGCCATTCATTTTTATGCTAAACTCAAATGCTGATTCCATCCTCTCCTTAAGCTCTCTTTTAAAAATCAAAATAGTTTTCATTAAGTCGGTAGCTAAGTGTGAAATTGACACATCGGCGACCTTCTCTTTTGAGATGTCCGTCAAGTAAAATCTAGAATTATCAGCGCTGTAAGGTTTATATTGCTCGTACTCTCTTCTGATTTTGAGCAATTCCTGATAATCTGGACCGTCAATTACGTCGCTAAAAACTTCATGATCAATAACGATTTTAATGTCGTACAGATAACGATTGATCAATTTTTGGGTTGAGGGAAGTGAATGGTCTTCGACCTGCTTTCGGATTTCATCACGTGAATAGTGTTTAGTATTATACCAAATTAGCCAATCTTGTATTCGCTCATTGAGTTGGTCGCAGTTTTATATACAATTTTCATTCCTGCTTCATTCCTGTTAACAAATCGTTCTTTGATAGTTCTGTTTGTATTTGTTTAATTTCAAATTATATAACAAATAATTAATTTCAAAAGGACAATACTCTTTTAGTCGCTTAAAAAAGTCCTTTGCTTTTTCACTGTTTAACCGCAGATATTCATAACTAAACGCTACTTGTCTAAACAAATCAACGGCAATAAAGTGTCGCTTCTTCCCACGTATAAGCAGATGAATATTGTTTACTTGCACTAAATCGCCAGGTTTTTCAGACTTATATTTACCTAGCCGTTCTTTGACTGTTTTATTAACTTTAACTTCGTATAAGCTTCCGATTTTGCCATTAAGTCTATATTTAACTGCATCGGACAACAATTCTTTGTCTTTAAACTAATGGATTATCCTTCCAAATATTTGCTTGTGTTTAAGATTTTACAGATACTTTCATAAAAACGTATCAGAGAAGTCTTGATCATTTTCAACTTGGCTTAAATAATCCATAGGATGTTCAAATATAGCATTTAAAAAACCACCGTGTCCACATGTGCATCGATCCCATTCGCCAACACGTTTTATCACTCGCAAAAGCGTACGACCTATAAGTAAATTTTGTTTCGTCAAAGGATCTGTTACGGTAACGGAGTCGACTCCGGCGTGGGTCTCATCGTAGTATTGCCTTCACTTTCTTCTTTCTTTTGGCTATCGCAAATAATAGTAATATCATCTATCGTAGCTATATTTACCGTCCTACCCATCAATGATTTGCGAGTCCCATTATTCCAATAAAAAGCCTCGAATTTCTCACATTTATCCTTAGGAATTATTTCTTCGAAATCAGAAACACTCACTGTACTATCTTCGCTCATTCTTACATTAATTGACGAGGTCCAAGTGTCATTAAAGCTCTTATCATAAAAGTTTATCTGTATCTTTCTTTCTGCAGTATTAGCCGACTCTCTTTTTACAATCGGCTCGTTGACTTTCCCACATGAACACAATACTAAACTCAACGATAGTATTATACTTAATGCTCTTTTCATTAACTTATCCTCACACGGATGGACTTCGCTATAAGAACTAGCTCCATCATCTTCTTTTTCAGCATCATCGCCAGATTCATCTTTATTGGCTTTGCCACCCGGTTCTACCTGCTCTTCACCTTATCAGTTTTTTC
Source organism: Oscillospiraceae bacterium (assembly GCA_031262245.1). GTDB lineage: Bacteria > Bacillota > Clostridia > Oscillospirales > Ruminococcaceae > BNZF01. The sequence goes on from JAISIJ010000287.1 coordinate 1,702, forward strand.
GTCCATCTTACCTCTAACCCCGGTTTGCAAACGGTATAATTCGATAACGGTTCTATATGTTATTTGACGGTACCGGCAAACAACTTTCATCCTTGCAATAAAAAGCAACCTCAATTTTACACTGCGATTGAGGTATAGCATTTTAAATTTCCGATAAGATTATTGTTGTTTTTTTGCCGAGAAGCAACTAGCTACTGGCTTGGTTTGAATTTAAATTCTTATCTAAAAATTCACGGTAACTTTAAGTGAAAGGTCAATATTTTCCAGTTCTAACCTTAACATTTTTAGTATAGTCTGGTATTTTAGACTTGCACTTATTTGTTTTTCCAATGACAAAAACACAAGACATCACCAATAATGTTAAAAATCGCCTATTGCTTTAGCTTTTATAAATTCATACCACTAGAGAAATACTTGTTGTCTTTGAACAATATAAAAGTACCAGCAAATACTCCCATAACAATTATGACATTACTAATTGTTATGACAATTAATAACATTTTAAATCTTAAACTTACACGATTTGGTTAATTCACATTGTCTTTTTATTCTAATCTATAAGCTTGTAAATATTAATCTTCTTTTACATTTACTAGATTGAATGGAATTGAAAATCAAATGTAATACTTACATCTGACTTTCTTCATTACCTTCAGACTCATGTTCAAAATGCTCAACTTGAGACAAGTTTTCTGATGAATTCTCACCTTCTGTCTCATTTTTAACAGTCTGTTCTTCTGTAACAGCAGCTTTTGCGGGAGTTTCCGTCGTCTGCTTTTTGCTTCCACAAGCTAATAATGAAACACCAAAAAACGCTACTAAACCAAACATTACAAATTTCTTCATTTTTACCTCTCCTTTAATATTAGCTACTATATTGATAATTTTATATATTTTAATAATTTTTTGCAAATTATGCACGATGATATTATCAATCAAAATTAAATTTCTTTTTCGTTTTTATATACAAAAAATATAAGAAATATAGAGAAAAAATTTTA
>JAISIJ010000405.1 GCA_031262245.1 Oscillospiraceae bacterium
TCAGTCTGTTTGCTTGTACGCCTACTTTAATTTCTTACTTTTATACAGTTTTTTTGCCTAATGTAGAAATTAATAATCTAACAAATTTTTCTGTTTACATATAATCAAAAATATAAGGGGTTCTCTTATGAACCCCTCCCTTTTTTTATATTTTCATATCCAATTAAGTAGATTTTATAAGAATTTAATAAAATTTTTGTATCATTCCAAAAACCCAACAAACTCACGGTTAATTCTTATAAATTTATCCATCATACCGATTAACCCTCCAAGGCGGCATTTCTTGATAAAAATACATTATCTTATGAGAATCGTGAAAAGGATACTTATCATTAGGAATATATACCCTCATTTGAGATTCAAAAATATCCCAATAATTATATTTCGTTATCCCATTCTGTTCCATCATCCACTTTGAAGCAAGTGTTCCTTCATCGTGCACCATTCTCGCTAAAATATGCCGTTTAACCTCGTCAGTACCGTAAACTTTATGAATATCGGAAAGGTTAGGAATTTCCATAAACCAATAAGGAAAAGTATCGCCTTTTATTAAATACTTAAAGGAATACTCATCATACCCCAACCGCTCCAAAAGCCCCATTAAATGCCCACCGTCACCTATATCTTTTGAAATTATATAATACTTATCAGCCATAGCATTACCGCCTATCAACTTGTTTTCTTAATTATTGTTTATTTTACACTATAACAACTTTCTAACCCTTAATTTTTAATCATTGACAATCCGATTTTGCCACGTTCTTTGTCGATATTAGTAATCCAAACTTTAACGTTATCCCCGACAGATACCATTTCGGAGGGGTGTTTTATGAATTTTTTTGCGATTTTTGAGATATGAACAAGTCCGTCTTGTTTAACTCCAATATCAACAAATGCACCGAAGTCCACAACATTTCTTACAGTTCCCGTTAATTCCATTCCAACTGTTAAATCCTCAAAAGACTTGACTTCACGGCTGAAAATAACAGGCGGAGCATCTTCACGAGGGTCACGAGCAGGCTTTTTTATCTCAGAAATAATATCTTGAAGTGTCGGCAACCCAACGTCAAGCTGTGTCGCCAAATCTGCAAGCTTAGGAAATTTCTCTTCGATTTTTGTCTCAATTTCGGGATTACCTCCGTTGACAAGAGTTAATTCCGTGAGTTTTAATAATTCCTTTGCGACTTTATAACTTTCCGGGTGAACACAAGTGCTGTCTAAAATTTCTTTCCCCTCGGAAATTCTCAAAAATCCGGCACATTGCAAGAAAGCTTTATCGCCCAATTTTGATACTTTCTTTAATTGTTTTCTATCGGTAAAAATACCGTTTTCTTCACGAAAAGCAACGATATTTTTTGCGATTGTGCTGTTAATCCCCGAAACATAAGAAAGTAAAGACGGGCTTGCGGTATTCAAGTCAACTCCAACTCTGTTTACAACGTTTTCAACAACATTTGTCAATGCAGTATTAAGTGGTGTTTGAGTTAAATCGTGTTGATATTGACCGACACCTATTGATTTTGTGGAGATTTTGACGAGTTCGGAAAGAGGGTCCTGTAAACGTCTGCCCAGCGACATTGCACCTCTGGTTGTAACATCTAAATCGGGGTATTCTTTGCTTGCAAGTTCACTTGCAGAGTAAACACTTGCCCCCGCTTCATTTACAATTGTGTATTTTATATCGAGGTTATTTTTGCTGATAAAATCTGCAACAACTTCTTCTGTTTCACGGCTTGCCGTGCCGTTTCCTATTACAATAACATTGACATTATGTTTTTTAACATATCCCAAAAGAACACGCTCTGTTCCCACAATATCCTCTTTGGGTTTAGTAGGATAGATAGTTGTATGGTCGAGTAATTTTCCTGTATCGTCTAAAACAGCAACTTTACAACCAGTCCTGTAACCGGGGTCGATACTTATAATTCTTGCACCTTTTACCGGAGGCGTCATAAGCAATTTTTCGGTATTTAACGCAAACACTTTTATAGCGTCACTTTCTGCACGTTCTGTCAGCATACTTCTCATTTCACGTTCAATAGAGGGAGAAATCAGACGTTTGTAGCTGTCGTCAATAGTATTTTCGAGAATTTCTGTAAAGATAGATTGGTTTTTGATATAAGTATTTTTAATGGTGCTGATAATAGGAGGAGTGTCAATTTCAACTTTCACTTTCAGCTTTTTCTCTTTTTCACCTCTGTTTACAGCCAAAATTCTGTGGTTCGGAATTTTAAAAATAGGTTCGTTAAAATCATAATATAATTCATAAACTTGCTTTTCATCAATTTCATTTGCCTGCGATGTTAAAATAATCCCTTTGCTTGCTGTGAAATTGCGAATTTTTGCGGTTAATTCGGGGTCATCTGCAATGATTTCAGCAATAATATCACAAGCACCTTGAATAGCTTCACCAATAGTTTCTACTTTTTCATTAATAAACGGAGCGGCAATTTCTTTTATAGTTTCGCTGTGATTTTCCTGTTCTAAAAATATAACCGCAAGGGGTTCTAAACCTTTTTCTTTAGCCTTTGTTGCACGCGTAGCACGTTTTTGCTTAAATGGTTTATAGAGGTCTTCAACACGTTGCAATACCTCTGCTTTTTCGATTTTTTCCTGCAATTCCGGGGTTAATTTCCCTTGTTCATCAATTAATCTTATAACTTCCTCTTTGCGTGCTTCAAGGTTACGAAGATATGTCAGTCTTTCATCTAAATCACGAAGTTGAATGTCTGTAAGTCCACCTGTTACTTCTTTTCTGTATCTTGCAATAAAAGGAATGGTATTGCCGTCGTCAATTAAATTCACAGTTGCCTCAACTTGTTTCAATGGTATATTAAATTCTTTTGATATTTTTTCTGATAACATTTTATTCCTCCGATATTTTTATGTTCCGTTTGATACATTATAACACAAATAAATCATTTGTCAAGAATAAAGAATTCTCATAATCTCTTTCATTACCCCAAAATCTTTCTAAAAATAAAGCAGAGGAGCATTAAAACCCCTCCGCTCTCCCATTGCCCTTGCGAAATATTCTTGCAATGCCTGTGTTATATCTTTGTTTTCCTTATCGGCTTTCAAAACTAATTTCTTTAAATCTGCCTCCTCGGGAACTACATCAATATCTACACCCCTTAACCTCAATATCGAACCCAACTCAAAATCATACAAAGAATTTACAATCGTGTTCCCAATCTTCGGTTTCATTTTATCATAATAAATAAAAGCTCCCATATCACGCCCCAAACTCCAAGCAATCATTCCGCATATGAAAATATTCGCCCAAAACACTATACTTCGATACGGTTGCTTCCAAATATGTACTTTTGCAAGTAAAGCTACCAATCCTATTCCGAGTAACAGTAAGAAAAAATCACCATTGCCCATATCCTCACCACCTTTGTGAGGTTCGATATGTCTGAAAAATGTGGGAGGTCTGTTTTTTCTACGCCACTTCTATGCCGCTTCTATGCCGTTCCTGCTACATTAAATTTTTTTCACATAAACACCTAAACTATTGTTCAAACATAATAAAAAGCACACCGATATTCGATGTGCCTGTTTACTAAAAAAGTTTAATCCCCAAAAAATTCACCGCATTTTGCAAATTCTGTGAATGATACCCCTGAATAGGTGTTGTAGCGTATGCAACCTGCCTTAATCCACCCAAATCACCGTTCAAATTCATACCCTTATACACTTTCGCAATCTGCTCGATTTCTTCATTACTGCACCAATTTTCTAACAAATTCTTGAAATACTCAAACGTGCCCGAAACACCGTATCTAAAAGCATTGTTAATATCAATATTGCTGTCGTTTCTCAAAATCTAAATCAAAGCGTTATAACGAGTAGGCTTAAAACCCTTAATTCCCTTGATATTATCCGATTTATCGCCCCTTAAATTTTATTAAATTGTAACATTTACTCATTATATAGCAATCCATTCATCATTATCTATAGATATATTCTTATCTTTTTTATATATAAATTTATGTGGCAATGATAATGAAAAAATATCAAAATATCTATTATATAGGATTTCTTCCATTCCAAATTGATTCAAAGAGGAAAAACTTGCCAAATCCTCTACAAAAAATTTTATTTCATCCCCTTTTTGTTGATACTTTCCTTTTATAAACGGTCTCTCCATATAATCCATATAATAAAGTATAAAATTTTTTTCGTTAAATTCTATAATGATGTTTTTATTTTTTTTGTTAATATAATTAAATTTATACATTTTTATCTCCTTTAAAATTTTCATACACTATATCACATTTTTCTAAATTTATCAATAATAATTTAAATTCAATGTGTATTTGTATATTAAGCACAAATAAATTATTTATATATGTGAGAAATTTAGCATTTATCATAAATAATTCTTTTATATATAAGAAATTAATTATATATTACATTTTTTCGCTTTTATAGTAATAGCTTTGCTTAACCTTTCGTAATATTCCCAGTTATCAACATCAATCCATTCAAGTTTTTCCGAATATTCATAGGGTTTCGGAGCAGAAGTATTGTTTAATTTGGAAACCAAAGCCAACTTAACCTTGCCCTTATAGCCGTCAATTCTCTTAATGTAAACGCTAACGCTGTCACCGTTTTTAATGCCGTCAATCGTTTCAAGTAACCCCACAAAATTCGGTGCTAATTCCACGAAAATGCCATATTCCTCAACGGTGCTTACAACCCCTACAACAGCCGTGCCCTCTTTGAATTTCTCCGCATTTTCTGCCCAAGTACCCAACATTTCTTTATGTGAAAGTAAGTAATGCTCGCCGTCTTTACCAAGATATATAACTCGTAAATTTTCACCTACAAATACTATATCTCGTATTTCCGTTGTTCTTGAAAACTGTATATTGGCAATGGGTAACAACGAAACAACCCCTCCGCCTATATCAACAAATACTCCGTAATCGCAAATTGAAGTAATTACCGCATTGATAACATCGCCTTTTCGCAGAGTATCAAGAAACTCTCTTTTACATCTCTCTTGAACCGTTCTTCTCGAAAGGAAAATGCCGTCCTCTGTCATAGCTTTTACTGTAAACTGAACCGTTTTCCCTACCTTTGAGAAAACCTCTTTTACATAACTCATAGAGGAAGTATCGCCGTCAGCAGCGTCCTCAAACTCAATAATACCGCTGAAACCATTTCCTAAATTAACCTGAATGTTCTTGTTCTCATCAAGCATTTCTGCCGTTCCCTCTAAAACCCAACCTTTTTCCATTGCCGTAATCAGATAATCCTTGCTCATCTCCGCATTTTGTTTAGTTCCTTTGAACCCCTCGGGATAAAATTTCATTGTAATTTCTCCTATTTTTTATTATTTACCAAACGTTTACCGGTCGTTTAGTTTATACAGATAAACTTTATGTCTGGGTCGCTGTCTACCTGTTTAAAATAAGAGAAAGAGTCGGTATTCTAACCAACTCTTCTGTTTATTAATTTATTCCGTGGGGCACTCTTTCGTTCAATTCAGCTATCTTACCGTTGTTCCAACGTGAAATATCACCTACAAGATACCCCGTTATTCTGCGGATTCTCTGAAAAGGAACTGCCGCATACACCGTTGTAAATCCACACTCCTCATCGCTTATATATCGTATCTCCAACTGCTCCAAAACACGTTTCTTTGCTCTTGCCTCTTTTGCTTCAAACTCCCACCAATATTCCTTAAATGCCTCGTCAGGTTCTACACCTTTCGGAAAATCTTTTAAAATTATGTCCATACTTTAACCTCTTTTTATTAAAATTTATCTGTTAGGGTGGCGTAAATTTAGCCAACCATACAACATTTCGCCTGTAAAATCATATTCATTATCTACAATCTTGCCGTTATTGGTAAACAAAACAGGAGTGTTCATATCCTCAGGCATTTGCAAGCAATGATTTATTAACAACACAATATCCTTTTTCTCAGATATTTTCAACAGCCACGGCAAACAATTATCCCCCATTGCATCACTGCCAAACTTACATTCTTCCTCGGGCAACATATTCGCCGCTAACAAGATTTTAATACCCCCTGCTAACTTTTCAGGGGAAATAACCCCTAAAAAAGGGCTTCGTATCGCATCGCCACCTAAAACCTCTGCATTATCAATATCTTTGATTATCTGCCGTGAAATAGGGTCAGTCAGCCATTCCGATGTATACATTCCGTCAAAACCTTGGCTACCGGAATGGATATAATCAATACTACCGTCAAATGTTATTTTCAGCATATTTAAGTCTCCTAATCAGCATTTATAATACCACCAAAATGATTTTCCTTCACAATTAACTTTTTTTCGGGATAGAATCCCTTCTTTAAATCCGCCCCTCAAATCGGATGCAGCTAATTCTAAACTTATATTATGGAATATAG
>JAISIJ010000464.1 GCA_031262245.1 Oscillospiraceae bacterium
AATAAACCTCTTAATTTTAACAATAAATTTTTACTACTCGGAAGTCCGAAATTAGATACTATTTATGAATTGCCAAATAAAGACTATCCTCTTCCGCAAGATTGGCAGAATAAGATTTACGATGAAAACGGCAATAAGAAAACCATTATCCTATATGCCACAACATTGAAAACATTATTTTCCGACATAGACACTTGGTTTGAAAATTTAGAAACAATTATCAACTTTTTCAAAAACAGAAACGATTCTGTTTGTATTTTGAGATTACACCCGCAAACGATTCAAACGATAAAACTTTTGAAAAGTGATTATGTTGACAAGTATAACGAGATATTTTATTCAATCGAAGAAAACAATAACTTTATTTTAGATGAAACAAAAGATTTTCATATTGCATTTAAAATCAGTGATTGTTATTTCGGAGAAGAAAGTTCGTTATTATGTCTTTATTTTGCAACAGGTAAACCTTTTGGCTGGTGTGCAAATCGCGGCGGTGATTGGTTTGCCCCGGTAAATGATGAAGACACTACTTTTGACAGAGTACTTAACTGGCAAATTGCCAATATGAAGAATTATCCCGGCGGAAATATTTATAATGCTAATTGTTGTATTTGGTGGGATAATTTTATTGACAGTAACAAGACTGAAACTTTTATGAGGTTATTTATACATTATGTGCAACATCAGAATGAATATCCGCAAACCGAAGAATACAAAAGATTAAAACGAGAAATGTTAGAGAAATATTATGCAAACGCCGATGGGACTGCAAGTAAGAAAATATACGAATTTATCAAAAATAAGGTATTAAAGTGAATGAACAACGTTAAAATCTCGGTAATAATGCTGACATATAACCGTGAAAGTATGGTCGGCAAAATGATTAGCTGTGTGCTGGCACAAACATTCACGGATTTTGAGTTTATAATCGTTGACAATGGTTCAAGCGATAGCAGTGGGAAAATTGCCGATGAATATGCCGAAAAAGATAGCCGTATTAAGGTAATTCACCGTGAAAAGGGGAATATCGGTTCAGGTCGCAATGCCGGACTTGATGTTGCTGTCGGTGAATATATTGCGTTTGTTGATGACGACGATGAAATCGAAAATGATTATTTGCAGTATCTTTATAATTTGATTTTGTCGAATGTTGCCGATGTTTCGATTTGCAGTTTCAAAGGTAAAAAATTTGATGAACTACTTGTAATGAACAACGAAGAAGCGATTGAGCAGTTATTGTGGCGAAAATTTTACAATAATCAATTTATTCTGAAACTTATAAAAAGAAGTTTGTTTGACGATTGTCGTTTTTCGCTCGATGCGAAATATGACGACATAGAATTAATGACAACGATATTGGCAAGGGCTGAAAAAATTGTATTCGGCGGCGAACCGAAGTATATAATCAATCGGCATGAAAATTGCAACTCTCGTTGGACACAGGACAATAGGTATCTTGATTTACAAACTTTGGACGAATACTTACTCGTTTATAGATACCGAACAGATTTTTTGATAGAAAAATTCCCCGAAAAAGAAAAGTTATGGAAATATTTTGAATGGTCGTTTTGGCTCTCTATGGTTGAGAAAGTAACACGACTGAATTTGAAAGATTGTTTAAATAAAAAAGAAGAATTGCTTGCTAAACTCAAAGAAAACAAGGACATGCTTTGCGAATTGCCGTATTTACAAAAATTTGAAAAAGATTGGATAGGAATATATTTATGAAATACAAAACTATTATTTACGGAGCAGGCGGTGTCGGTCAAATGTTATTGCCTTGCCTGTTGTCAGATTCGGATGTGCTGTTTTATATAACTACTTCAGGTGGTGGGGAGTATGCCGGGTATCCGATAAAATCTTGTGATGTATTACTAGACACGGATTTGGAATTTGACCGCATATTTGTCGCAGTTCAAAAAACTGAATATCAATTACAAATCAGAGAATTATTAACGACAAAGTATAAAATTCCGAGCGAAAAAATTTGTGCTTATGAACCTTATTTGTTGCCGATTGCTCGTTTTGAGTTTGCCAAATCTATGGGGGGTACATCACCAAAAGAGGAATCAGCGGCAATATGGCTGAATTAGGCGTGTATCAAGGCGATTTTGCCCGTGTTCTCAATAAAGCATTGCCTGAAAGAAAACTCTATCTGTTTGATACATTTGAAGGTTTTAACAAACAAGAATTACAAAATGAAGTTGATAAATACGGTAAATCTGTGGAGAGTATGCTTTTCTATGATAAAATAGTGAGTTCAAATGTGAATTTAGAAGCAGTGGTCAATTCTATGCCTAATCCGAGCACGATAGTAATCAAAAAAGGCTGGTTTCCGGATACTTTTGACATACCCGATGAACGATTTTGTTTCGTCAATATTGACCCCGACTTGTATGAACCGACAAAAGCCGGCTTGGAACTTTTTTATCCGAGAATGTCAAAGGGCGGTGTAATTCTTGTGCACGATTATACAAAACTTATCGGTGTAACAGAAGCAGTGGATGAATTTTTAGCGAAAACACCCGATGCTATTTCACTTCCGATAGGTGATTTTCTGAGCATTGCAATTATTAAAACCAAATAAGGACAAAGAAATATATTTATGAATAATTATAACAACGAATATGAAAATATATTGCGAGAACGCAAATCGGTAATCGAAAATTTGTTTGGCGATATATTTCAAATCAGCAAAAAATATTCTTCTGTAGTTTTATACGGCGGCGGAGAGAACTGCTGCAAAGTGCTGAATATCTGTGAGCAATATAATGTTAAAATCGATGCAATTTGCGATAAATACAAAAGCGGAAATTTATACGGTGTAAATGTTATTTCGCCTTCTGAGTTATGTAATGATTATAAACAGAGTCTTGTCATAATAACCTGCATTGCAAATACCGCTCAAGTGCGTAACGAGCTTAACACACTTGGTTTTAATTTAAATAATACTATTGCTTGCCCTTATAATATCAATTGGTTGATGTTGCCTGATGACTTCATGAATACATACTTTGACGGTTATAAATATACGTTTGATGTTTTTGGTGATGAGCATAGCAAAAATGTAATACTCGCAAGGACACGGTTGTATTTGCTTGGTGAATTTCCGAAACAAACATCAAAATTACCGATTGAAATGAGTATGTATTATTTCGATGCAGAGTTCTTTGATTTCGGTGAGCGTGAAATATTTGTTCAGGCAGGGTGTTACGATGGCGAAACCGTTAAAGGATTTATTAATTTTCGTAATAATGTCCCTGCTGATTTAATTTATACATTCGAATCCGAATACACAATGTATAAAAAGTGTTGCAATGATTTATCTGAATATCCAAATGTAATTGTTTGTAATAAAGGACTATGGAGCGAACAGACCGAACTGGATTTTTTCAGCGACGGCGGAACCGGCGGAAGTTCATTCGTACGCAAGCAGTACGGCGAAGTGATAAAAATTCCGGTAACTTCTCTTGATATATTTTTTGAAAATAAAGAACCTCCGACATTTATTCAATTTGATATTGAAGGTGCTGAAAAAGAAGCTTTACTCGGTGCAAGAAATATAATTTCAAAATATAAACCTAAATTGGCTGTTTCTATATATCATAAACCCGAAGATTTATATGAACTTGTGAAAACAATACTTGATATAAATAAAAACTATTCTATGTTATTAGAGCATTGTTATGATAATAATCCCCACGAAACAGTGCTTTTTTGCAAATAAATTATGAAAGAAGTATTTAAAAATGGGAAAAAAATTAAAAGCCATAATATATGGTTGCGGTATAAATTGCAATTATTAAACCATAATGCACTTATATTGGCGGCTCCTAAAATCAAACTGATAGAAACGAGGTAAAAACCATTAAATCCGACATTATTCTTGAAAGATTATGCTTTCCGGTTACGTTGAATTGCAATTTAAAATGCAAGCTGTGTGCGGAACGTTCGCCATACCGTAAAAATTCCCATACTCCGACATTAGGTGAACTTACTTGGCAAATTGACGAGCTGTTTGCGTTGGTTGATAACATCGAAAAGTTCGATATTACCGGCGGCGAACCTTTTTTATGCAAGTGTTTACCCGAATTTATATCATATCTGTATAATAATTATCGAAATAAAATAACTCAAGTTCGTTTAAGCACAAACGGTACGATTTTACCGTCTGCCGAATTTATTGAATCGGCAAAACTCTGGAAAGATAATTTTTTTGTTATTGTTGATAACTATCCTGTTTCAAAAAAATGTAACGAAATAATAAATTTACTTACTGAAAATAATATTTCACATACATTAAGAGATTATTCGGAAAATATACACTGTAACGGTTGGGTGGATTACGGTGATTTGTCATTAAAACATACAAAAGAAGAAGCTCGTGAATTATATAACCGTTGTATGGTGCCTAAGCTCGGTTTTTTCACATGTATGGTTGAGGGTAATATTTATCCCTGTGCAAAAGCAAGGCATTTGGCGGAGAATAGTTCTACAGCGTTGACTCCGTATGTAACAATGAGTCCGTATGACTTTGATTTAACCGAAACCGGAAAAAGAGAGCGGCTTAAAAGCATACTTGGTGAAGAGTTAATCGATGTTTGCCGCTATTGTAACGGTCTTTGCGAAGACAGCAAACGTTATATTCCGGCTGAGCAATTGAACTCGAAAGAATTATCTCACGAAGAAGAAGTTTTTCAAAACAGCCGCCCGATAAAAAAAGAGCATAGTGAAAAAGTAATATTTTACACACAGGCTAATAATGCAGAAAAAACAA
>JAISIJ010000486.1 GCA_031262245.1 Oscillospiraceae bacterium
GGAAGAACTGTTATTTCATTTGTGAGATAGTTAACTATAATTTGCAAATCTTCGGTATCAATTGCACCGTCAATGTTTAAATCAGCGGCGAGTTTTGTTTCGTCAGAAAGTTGAATTGCTCCTTGGATATATTTGCTTAAAAGAACAACATCTGCGACTTTCCCCGCAATATAGTCACCGTCAAGGTCGGCATAAAAAGGTTGTGTCGTTTCTAATATGCTGAAATCAGCCATTTGGTCATCGTCAATTATAGTCATAGCATATGCTTCAATTGCAAATGAAGAAATTGAAATAATATCTACATTACCACGTAAAATTTCTTTTGCGGCAACTGCATCCTCTAACGTTTCAAATTCGAAAGCGTGACTTACTAAACCGCTTGTCGAAACACGTTCATAGACAAATTGTAGTCCTATCAAATAAGAATAATCTTCCACAGTTGGTTCGGTTAATTCATATCCGTTTTTGAAAATTACGGAAAAATGGGGAGAATAATTTGCGTCAGCATACTTATCATATTTTTCACACCAACGTTGCTTATAATCTTCATAAAGGAGCATTAACTGCTCTGTTGTATAATCTTCTGCAGTTGGGATAAGACTACAATAGACATCAAAATCAGAGGCACGTGTTCTTTCAAAAGCAATTTCCGGGGGAACGTAATATATAGAATTTTTTCTTCTGGTTTCATAAATGCTTTCTAACGTGTCGGGGTCAATAATCGGAATTAAAGAAGCCCAATCACAAGCACACCTATCATCTGTTTCAGCAAGACCCTCTTTTAAATAAACATGACCGTCACTTCCTTCAATAATAGCATTATAGTATTTATCATATAAAAGTTTAATATCGTCTTCGGTGAAATCAAAGTCTTGTTTTGAACAATATTCGGAATATTTTTCAAAAGTGTTCAGTCTATATCCGGCAGATATATAATAGATAAAGTCTTTCTGTTCTTTTGTATATTCAGAAACATCTGCAGAAACAGCCTCTATGCCTCCTATCACCAAAGCAACAGCTAAGCACAAACTTATAATTTTTTTATATTTTTTCATTTTTATTTCCTCCTACAACTTAAAGGATTATACAACTCTCTTATGCTATATTATAATTCTCAAAAAAATAAATGTCAACAAATATTATAAAAATATTCCACAAAAATATAAGATTGTTATTGTTAATTATGACAATAACCACAAAAATCAATAACAATTAAACAAATAATATTACTGGTCGTGACGATGTCAGCTAAGTTGCCAATAACCACAACCGATACGGAACTTCGAGAGGTGCCGTCACAGGAACTAAGAGAAAACTAAAAAAGAGTATAAATTAAAAAAATAAAGGTATAATAAGATAAATAATTGGTTAGTAAAAGAAAGGAGAAAAAATGTCTTTAACAAGTATACAAGCCGAATTTGATACATTTGACTCTGCAGATTTTGTTGCAAGAAAAATAAGTCGTCAAATTACAGGCGTTACAAAAACAAGAATACAAGCAAATACAGGAAAAAATCATAATACAAATTTCACCAACGCTACAAATTACACTAACAGTTTCGGCATAAGTCCCGCTGTCTATTCGGGAAATTACAGTTTTACCGGACTTATCCCGCAAAATGACTACACCGAAAACAAAATCGAACCTCTACGAAATGAAAAAGCCGAGCTTACCATTACCTGTAACCAAGAATCCCTCAACCAAGTTGAACGTCTTCTCATTAACTCCGGCGGTACAAACATCAAACGTTCTTTTTAGTTTTCTGTTTTTTACTTTTCTACTCGTTTTAAAGAACAACACCTCTCGAAGTTCCCTACTTCTTTTTATAGTTGGCGTTCTTCAGGCTTTGGTTTGACTGTATATAAAAAAGCCCTTTTTCAAAGGGCATTTTTTAAGCTTACTGTGGAAGATATTTATTATTTTGAGAAATGGGAGAAGAGAATTTTTATATTTAAACTGTATCTCGCTGTTTATGATAACAAATATCCAATACAGTAAGCTTAAAAAAAGCACCCTGTTCGGGTGCTTTTTTATATATTCAGAAACAATTAAGCTTTAAATGATTGTTCTATTGCAACTGCACAGGCAACGGTTGCACCAACCATTGGGTTGTTACCCATACCGATAAGTCCCATCATTTCAACGTGAGCGGGAACGGAGGAGGAACCGGCAAATTGTGCATCACCGTGCATACGTCCTAAGCTGTCGGTTAAGCCGTAAGAGGCAGGACCTGCACCCATATTATCGGGGTGAAGTGTACGACCTGTGCCGCCGCCGCTTGCAACGGAGAAGTATCTTTTGTTGTTTTCATTTGCCCATTTTTTGTATGTGCCGGCAACAAGGTGTTGGAAACGAGTGGGGTTTGTGGAATTGCCTGTAATAGATACGTCTGCTTTTTCCTGTTTCATAATAGCAACGCCCTCTAATACATCGTTTGCACCATAGCAACGCACTTTAGCTTTTTCACCGTCGGAATATGCTTTTTCACGAACGATTTTTAATTCGCCTGTTGAAAAATCGTAATCTGTTTCAACATAGGTAAAGCCGTTGATACGAGAGATAATCATTGCCGCATCTTTACCCAAACCGTTTAAGATAACACGCAAGGGTGTTTTACGAGCTTTGTTAGCGTTACGAGCGATACCGATAGCACCCTCTGCCGCCGCAAAACTCTCGTGACCTGCCAAAAAGCAGAAACAATCTGTTTCGTCACGCAATAACATTGCACCTAAATTACCGTGACCCAAACCAACTTGTCTTTGTTCCGCAACAGAACCGGGTACACAAAATGCCTGTAAACCAATACCGATAGCTTCAGCAGCCTCTGCCGCTTTGGTGATACCTTTTTTGAGTGCAATAGCAGTACCTAAAGTATATGCCCAAACAGCATTTTCAAAAGCAATAGGTTGAACACCCAAAACTATTTCTCTTACATCTATTCCTTTTGATTTACAAAACTCATCTGTTTCATCAATAGTATTAAAGCCGTATTCTTTCAGAACAACGGATAATTTTGCTTCACGTCTGTCCTGACCTTCAAATTTAGCCATTATTTTTCCTTTCCACTCCGTAAAGAGTTATGCAAATTAAAATTATTCTTCGATTTCAGTTGTTTCAATATCTGCCGCAACTTCACCCTCGGGTTGTTCATATTCATATTCTTGTTCGGGGAAGTTTAAGTCTAAAACAGGGTCTTCTGTTTCAAGCCATTGTGCAACAATATAAAATACCGCAAGAGCATCTTTTCTTGTTTCATAAGACGCAAGGGTATAATATCCCTTTGCGGTATCCAATGCTCTCAACTCATATTTAGTTTTAAAAGTATTTGCGGAATATATAATAACATTAACAATATTATCAAAATTTACAATTGTTGTTTCCTGTGTTATTATTGCTTTCATAGTTTCCTCTTTTCAAGTATTACATTACTCTTCTCTGGGGTCAATATATTTGGGAGCATTTTCAAAACGCCCGTAATTGCCGAGATTTTTATTTAAAGCTTCTTCGGGAGCAACACCGTGACGAATATCTTCAAGGAACTTACCTACTTTAATAAATTCATAACCGGTAATTTCGCCCTCTTCATCAACAGCTAATTTTGTGATATAACCTTCTGCCATTTCAAGGTAACGAACACCTTTGAGTTTTGTTGAGTAGATTGTACCTACCTGTGAACGTAAACCTTTTCCTAAGTCCTCCAAACCTCCGCCGATTGGTAATCCGTTTTCGGAGAAAGCGGTTTGTGTACGTCCGTATACTATTTGTAAGAACAATTCACGCATAGCAACGTTGATAGCGTCACAAACAAGGTCGGTATTGAGTGCTTCTAAAATGGTTTTTCCGGGGAGAATTTCTCCTGCCATTGCGGCAGAGTGTGTCATACCGGAACAACCGATTGTTTCAACCAAAGCCTCTTGGATAATACCGTCTTTAACGTTCAGAGTAAGCTTGCAAGCCCCCTGTTGCGGTGCACACCAACCTATACCGTGGGTTAAGCCGGAAATATCTTTTATTTCATAAGCTTTGACCCACTGCCCCTCTTCGGGTATCGGTGCGGGACCGTGATTGGGACCTTTTTTTAAAACGCACATTCTCTCAACTTCGTGAGAATAACTTAATTGACAAGCCATCTTAAAATCCTTTCTTATACTACTTCTCTTTGCGGTGTTGATACACCCAAAGGCTACTTCTGCAGTTTGTTGAAGAGATATTTTTACAGCACTCTTCGCAAACTATTTCAGAGTAATATAAAGTTTAATATTTTGATACTTTTGTATTATAATACTAAAAGATAATAAAATCAATATTTTTTTCAAAAATAAATTGACATAAGGAAAATAATATTATATAATTTAAGAAAATTTTATTATTAAGTAGAATAGGGGCAGTAGGAAGTAATATTTTAACAGACTTTTATGCACCTTTAAAATTCAAAGATTTCTCAAAAAATTACGGAGATTTTAAATGATTTTTTCAGACCATATATGTATCAGCTGTGATAAACGTTTTAAAAGCGGGGACGATATAGTAGTATGCCCCGAGTGCGGAACACCTTATCACAGGGAATGTTGGTTAAAAAACGGCGAATGTATTAATGAAAAACTCCACGAAAACGGACAAAGCTATAAGGAAAGCCACGAGGAAATTATCACCGAAGAAAACCCCGATTTGGAAAACAGTGAAAATAACGGAGAGCAGAAAACTCTCGAAAAAGCTATTTGCCCGATTTGCAAAGAAGAAAATGAGTCTTTTGCTACTCGTTGCAAGAACTGCGGCGAACGATTAAAAACTTCCGAAGATTTATTTAATGAACTTATGAGTCTTTTGGAAGATGCTGAAAAAACTGCCGAAAGCAATAATTCCGGACGCACAAAGCACAGCGATTTTGTCGGATTTTCAAATGAACAAGCTCTCAGATTTCTTAAGAAAAACACTATGCGTTATTTTCCGCTGTTTATAATGTTCAGTCGTAATGAGCAAGTGGGCAACAACAAAATTTTCAGTTTTAACCTTGCCGCTTTGCTTTTTCCGCCGCTGTTTTTCGCTTACAGAAAAATGACGGCTGCTTGCTTGGCATTTTTAGTGGCACTTGGTGCACTTGCCGCTCCGAGTTTTATTATAGTCGCACAAAAAAGAAAATTAGAGTTCCCCTGGTTTGATATTGCCGCAATTGATACGGACAGTATGCTTTTTCAACAGATATATTTTGTTTGTGCAATATTGAGTTATGCAATACAAATTTTTGCGTTTCTCTTTGCCGATTGGCTTTATTATCGGCATATGTCAAAAAAAATCCGTCGAATTAATTACCAATGCGGTGAAAATGTTGCACAAACCGCTCATCTTATGGAGAAATACGGTGGTACAAGTGTAAGTGCTTTGGTTTCGGCTGTTTTTGTATACACCTTTGTGGGAATGTTGACAGTCAGATTTCTTATCACTTCAGTTTTCGATAATTTGTTATAAAATATACAGGAGAATAAAATGAAAATAAAAAAAGCTATAATCCCGGCGGCAGGTCTGGGAACAAGATGTTTACCGGCAACAAAAGTCCTTTCAAAAGAAATGATACCCATTGTTGATAAACCTACTATACAATATATAGTGGAAGAAGCGGTTAACAGCGGTATTGAAGAAATTTTGATTATCATTGCAAAAGGTAAGGGCATTATCGCCGACCATTTTGACCGTTCTCCCGAACTTGAAATGAAACTTGCAAATAAAACCGCACATATCAAAGAGATACAATCTATATCTTCTCTTGCTAATATATTCTATCTCCGTCAACAACGCCAAAACGGCTTGGGTGCGGCGGTATTGCTTGCCGAAGCTTTTGTGGGAAATGAACCCTTTGCGGTGCTTTACGGTGATGATGTTATAATCGGCGACCCGCCTTGCACAAAACAACTCTGTGATGCTTATGAAGAATTCGGTGTGGGTGCTGTGGCTATGATGGAATATCCTTCCGAAGAGATTTATAAATACGGTTCTCTTAAAATAGACCCCAGACGTGATAATCTGTATGCTGTTACGGATATGATTGAAAAACCGCCGAGAGGTATGGAGTTTTCCAACTATGCTATTGCCGGCAGATGTGTCCTTCCCGGAAAGATTTTTGAAATACTCAAAAATACACCTGTGGGTTACGGCGGCGAATTGCAATTGACAGACGCTATGAAACAACTTGCAATTACCGAAGGGTTTACCGGTGTTGATTTTATCGGAAAACGTTATGATATGGGTAATAAATTCGGCATACTCAAAGCAAATATCGAAGTCGGTTTAAATCACCCCGAAATAGGTTCCGAAGTAAAAAAATATCTTAAAGAATTAAAAATAGATTGAATAATGAGGTATAATAATGGCACCACAACGTCAGCCTCTTAACCGCCAACAACGCCGTGCAGAGGCAAAAAAGAATGAAATTCGACTTAAACAGGAAGAAAAACAGAAATTAGAGGCTTTTGCTAAGAAAGCAGATAAAGACCCTAAAAAAGCAGAAAAAATCGAGAAAAAATATAAAGAATATGATACAAAAAGAGTGCTTTGGAGTTTTGTTGCAATAATGATTGCATTTTTTGTATTATTAGGCTTTATCATAGTTCCTGCCGTAATGTGATGAATAAGGCGAAATCTCTCGGAAAATCGGGAGAAGAAACAGTTGCGAGATATTTAAGCGGTTTTGGTTTTGAGATTTTAGCAAGAAATTATGTTGTTAAAGGCGGCGAGATTGATATTATCGCCTCTTTTGAGGATATTATTACCTTTGTTGAAGTAAAAACAAGGAGTGAAATGTCTGACAGCAACGGTTTTGATTTTATTGACAAAAACAAACAAAATCGTATTATCAAAACTGCCGAAAATTATATATATACAAATAATATTACTCTGCAACCCAGATTTGACGTTGCAGTTGTGATTTATGCGGAAAAGACACATATAAATTATATCAAAAATGCGTTTGGGGTGCAGGAGGGTCAATTTTAAAAGCCTGTTATAACCATCATAATTCACACCTAAAAAGATATAAAGAACTTCGAGAGGTGTATTCCTCTGAAAAGAATAGAAAAGAGAAAAAAAGAAAAAATGTATTATAATAGTACAAGAAATTCTTCACTTAAATTATCATCAGCTGAAGCTATAGTAAAAGGTATATCCGATGACGGAGGACTTTTTTTACCAAATGAAATCCCCTCGGTTACTTTAGCAGAATTGAAAACTTTGGGTGACTTGCCTTACAGTAAGAGAGCTGAACATATCTTTAAAAAATTCCTCACTGATTTTTCAGCAGAGGAAATAGAAATGTGTACCTCAAAAGCATATGCTCCCGAAAATTGGGATACTGATACAGTAACAAAAACAGTAACTGTCGGCAATGCTGAAATATTAGAACTTTGGCACGGAAAAACCTGTGCTTTTAAAGATATGGCTTTACAAGTTCTGCCCTATTTACTTGTTACCTCTGCTAAGAAAACAAATATTACTAAAGATATTGTAATTTTAGTTGCGACATCGGGGGATACAGGTAAAGCGGCGTTGGAGGGTTTTAAAGACGTTAAAGGCACGAAAATAATTGTGTTTTATCCCGAAGACGGCGTTTCACCTATGCAAAAGAAACAAATGGTAACACAGGCGGGGGAGAATGTCCTTGTTTGTGCTGTAAAAGGGAATTTTGACGATTGTCAAAACGGTGTTAAAGAAATTTTCGGCAGTTCGGATTTTGACTATCTCCTTGCAGATTATAACGCACAACTTTCAAGTGCAAACTCCATTAACTGGGGCAGGCTTTTACCTCAAATTGTTTACTATATCTCGGCTTATGCCGAATTGCTTAAAGAAAACAAAATAGCTGAAAATGAAAAGATTAATATTGTTGTGCCGACGGGGAATTTCGGTAATATCTTAGCGGCATATTATGCTAAAGAAATGGGTTTGCCTGTTAACAAACTTATTTGTGCAAGCAATAAAAACAAAATTTTAACAGACTTTTTGAATACAGGTGTTTATGACAGAAACAGAGAATTTTTCACAACCATTTCGCCCTCAATGGATAGTCTCATTTCAAGCAATCTTGAGAGATTATTGTATTTGTTAAGTGACGAAAACTGCATTAAGTATTGGTTTGAACAATTGAAAACTATGGGAAAATATCAAGTTCCCGAAGATGTTTCGGCAAAACTGAAAGAAAGCTTTTTCGGCGGATATTGTGACGACACACAAACCGTTAAAACTATCGAAAAGATTTTCGGTGAATATCATTATCTCTGTGATACCCATACTGCTGTTGCCGTAAACGTGTATGAAGAATATGTTGCACAAACAGGCGACAAAACAAAGACAATTATCGCCTCAACAGCTAACCCCTGCAAATTCTCAAATGCTGTTTTGGGTGCTGTGGGCGGCGACACAAGTCTTAACGAATATGCACAGTTAGATGAATTGAAAAAAATATGCGGTATTGAGATTCCTCCTCAATTGAATGAGTTAAAATCAAAAGAACCGATTTATACCGATACTATCACAAAAGAAGAAATGAAAGAATATGTATTAAAGTATATTAAAGGCAATAATATATAAAATTTTATAGAAAGCGGGAAAAAAAATGAAAATCACCCCTGAGCACTTAATCGCATTGTCTTGGGTCGGTTCGGTTTTAGCATTGCTTTTTGCTTTGTTTCAAGCAAAAAAAGTGTTAAAATTCGACGAAGGCAATGAGATTATGAAAAAAATTTCAGCCTCCGTGCGTTCCGGTGCAAACGCATATCTTGCAAGACAATATAAGATTGTAGGCTTGTTCTTTGCGGCAATGTTTGTAATCTTAGGTATTATGGCTTTTGCCGATTTACTCACCCCCTTTGTTCCTTTCGCTTTTATCACAGGCGGATTTTTCTCCGGTCTTTCGGGATTTATCGGAATGAAGATAGCAACTGCCGCTAACGCAAGAACTGCACAGGCAAGTTCAAAATCCCTTAATTCGGGTTTAAGAGTAGCCTTTTCAAGCGGTACTGTAATGGGATTTACCGTTGTAGGTTTGGGACTTTTAGACCTCTCAATCTGGTTTACTCTGTTAAAGTATGTTTTCTATACACCTGAAGCAAGTTCAGTTCTACAGATGGCGAGTGACCTCTTTGCCTCAAACCCCGACCTTTATCTGTCGGCAGATGATGCAAATGCCTCTGCTCAAATCCAATTAATTTCTTCTGCAATGCTCACTTTCGGTATGGGTGCATCTTGTATGGCACTCTTTGCACGTGTGGGCGGCGGTATCTTCACAAAAGCCGCAGACGTGGGTGCTGACCTCGTAGGTAAAGTTGAGGCGGGTATTCCCGAAGATGACCCTCGTAACCCTGCAACTATCGCAGATAACGTAGGTGACAATGTAGGTGACGTTGCCGGTATGGGTGCTGACCTTTACGAGAGTTATGTCGGTTCGATTGTTGCAACGATTGCTTTGGCTGTTTCTGCCGGTTTTAATTTCGGCGGTGCGGCTGTACCTATGGCAATGGCTGCAATCGGTACAATTGCTTCCGTTATCGGCACATTCTTTGTTCGCACAAAAGAAAATACCAATCAAAAAGTTCTTCTTGCGGCTTTGAGAAAAGGCACTTATATTTCCTCCGCTATTGTTTTAATTGCCGCATATCCTCTTGTACGTTACTGCTTACCCGACAATCAAGGTGTTTATTTTGCAATTATCAGCGGTTTGTTAGCCGGTGTTTTAATAGGATTTTTCACGGAATATTATACTTCCGACACATATAAACCAACGCAAAAACTCTCCGAAACAAGTTTAACAGGTCCTGCAACAATCATAATCGGCGGTCTTTCCTTAGGTATGCTTTCAACTTTAGTTCCTGTTATCATAGTAGGTATTTCCGTTTTGATTTCTTTCTATGTATCAGGCGGCGGCGACAGTTTCTCTCAAGGGCTTTACGGTGTAGGTATATCTGCTGTAGGTATGCTTTCAACTTTAGGTATTACCCTTGCAACAGACGCTTACGGTCCTGTTGCGGATAATGCCGGAGGTATTGCGGAAATGAGCGGTCTTCCTCACGAAGTTCGTGAAAGAACGGATGCTCTCGACTCTTTGGGTAATACAACTGCCGCAACAGGTAAAGGCTTTGCAATAGGTTCAGCAGCATTAACTGCTCTTGCGTTAATCGTTGCTTATATCGACGAAGTTAAACTTAAAATTGCAGACAGTGCAAAAGAAATTGAATTAAACTTTGATTTAACAAATCCTCCCACACTTATCGGATTATTTATCGGTGCAATGTTACCTTTCTTCTTCTCTTCAATGACTATGAATGCGGTGGGACGTGCGGCACAGTCCATCGTTGTTGAAGTAAGACGTCAATTCAGAGAAATTAAAGGGCTTTTAGAGGGCAAAGAGGGTGTTGAGGCTGATTATGCACAGTGCGTTACACTCTGTACAAAAGGTGCTCAAAGAGAAATGATTGCTCCTGCATTTACCGCTATAATCGCTCCTGTTTTAGTAGGTATTGTTTTAGGTGTAAACGGCGTTGTGGGGCTTTTAGCAGGTGCAACCGCAACAGGTTTTGTGCTTGCGATAATGATGGCAAATGCGGGCGGTGCTTGGGATAACGCTAAGAAATATATCGAAAGCGGCAAACACGGCGGTAAAGGTTCAGACCCTCATAAAGCTGCTGTTGTTGGCGATACTGTAGGCGACCCCTTTAAAGATACTTCGGGTCCCGCTATCAATATCCTCATAAAACTTATGTCAATGGTTTCAATTGTTTTTGCAGGATTAGTGGTTTCATTCTCAATTATAAATTAGTTTTTATTCAGTCGTTCCGTTTTTAATTAATAAAACGGAATGATGTACATATGTTACAGGAGGGAATATTATGGGGTTATTTAAAAAAAGTCCTGAGGAAAAATCAAATATATTTCTCTATTATGAATTACTTAAAATGAAGAAAAATTATGAAGATGCCGGACGTCCCGTAATTAAAACGCCTCTTTATACCTGTATACAAAATTTTAAAGATTTAACAGAAGATATAAAAAGAGACCCTGTTTGGTGGGTATATTTAGAGGAAGAAACGCTTTCAAAAGAGGGACGGTTGGCTTGGGCAGCTGTTATTCAAGCAAATGAAGTTCTTTGGAGTCTTGACGAAATTATTGATGCTCCGGCATTTATTCTTGTCAGCGGCTGTAAGGAATTTGATTATCATCCTAATTACCTTAAATATCAGGCAAATAGTTTTGCAGACGGAAAATATAAAGATAACACTAATGCTCATCCTGCTTTCAAAAAAGTTTGTGAATTTGTGCGTAAAGAAACTACAGATGTAATTAATAATAAATTTACTTTAAATATAGAGAATAAACAATGGACCTCTTTTATCACTTCTCTTATGTTACAACGCGACAGAATTCCCGGACAATATATTACAGGCGAAATAATGCCGGTGTTGCATTTGCCTGAAAAAGTTAATTCAACTATTATGTTACCCCAAGAATTTTGGACGGAAAAATTTAAAGAGTATTATATTAACGGCTCAAGCCGCTATCAATTCAGGAGGTAAAAAAATGAAATTAGTTTTTAATATCCTTTTAGCAGCATTTACAATTATCGGTGTTGTAACACTTTTTACTGTTTATTACAACCGTCATATCAAAAAAAGATATGTTCAAATTATTGAGGAGATATAATTATGGATTATCCCGAAAACTTTTTTGAAGTCCCAACACCTCATATTGAGGCAAAAAAAGGTGATTTTGCCGATTTTGTTATAATGCCCGGCGACCCTTTGCGTGCTGAATTTATTGCCGAAAACTTTCTTGAAAATGCTGTATGTATCAATCGTGTAAGGGGTATGTTGGCTTTTACAGGTGAATATAAAGGCAAAAAAATCTCTGTAATGGGTCACGGTATGGGTTGTCCATCTATGGGAATTTATTCCTTTGAACTTTTTAATCACTATGATGTCAAAGGGATTATTCGTGTGGGTTCTTGCGGTGCTATTGCAAAAAATCTCAAATTGAGAGATGTTATTATCGCACAGGGCTGTTGTACTAACTCTAATTATTTGGCACAGTTTGAACTCCCGGGGGATTTTTCACCCCTTGCCGACTATTCTCTTCTTGAAAAAGCGGTAAATCTCGCCAAAGAGAAAGGCATTTCCTATACTGTGGGTAATATCCTAACAAGCGACCGTTTCTATGACGACAGCGGTTCTGTTTATAAGTGGCAGAAGATAGGCGTTTTAGCAACGGAAATGGAAACACTTGCACTATATGCAAATGCCGCAAGAGCGGGCAAAAAAGCACTTGCTTTAGTAACTGTTTCGGATTTTGTTACAGACAACAGAACAGAAACCACTACTTCCGAAGAACGTCAAACTACTTTTAATGATATGATTTCTGTTGCATTAGATACAGCTCTCGCAAATCTTGTTGACCTTGAGGGATAAAAATAAACAAATATAAAAAACTGGCGGCAAACACACTGCTTTTCGGTGTCGGGACTTTCGGAAGTAAAATCCTTACATTCTTATTGGTTCGGTTTTATACTGAAATTTTCACACCTGCAGAAATGTCAAGAGCTAACATAATATTGCAAACTTGCTTTCTCCTGTTGCCTTTGGCAACGCTTTCTTTGGAGGAGGCTATATTGCGTTTCGGTCTGGACAAAGAAAAGCCCTCAAAACTTTTCAGCGTTACAACTTCCCTTTTAATTCCTTGGGATATAATCTTTTTTGCAATACTCTTACCTATTTTTGTCCATATTGACGATACAAAAGGTTATATTGCGGAAATAATTTTCTGTGTTTATATGGGCGGAGTAAGAAAAACCTGCCAACAAACTATCCGTTCTCAACAAAAAGTAAAACTTTTCGCCTATGACGGCATACAAACAACGCTTTTATTTGTATTTTTTACAGTTTTATTTATGAAAGTCTTTGATTGGGGTATCAGCGGATTTATTTTAGCAACAGCTTTTTCTGATTTTGTTTCCTGTATATTCCTAATGACTTACGGAAAAGTCTTGAAAGGCTTAAAATTACAATTAGACTTTAAACTCCTTAAACCAATGTTGAAATACTCACTTCCGTTAATGCCCACAGCCATTCTGTGGTGGATAGTTTCTGCAAGCGACCTATATATGGTAAGATATATGGTCGGCGAAGAGGCAAACGGCATTTATTCAACTGCATATAAAATCCCAACTTTAATAGCATTAGCCTCCACTATTTTTTATCAAGCTTGGCAAATGTCGGCTACTATTGAAAAAGATACCGCAAAAGTATTCTATACACAAGTATCAAATGCGTTTCAGTCTTTGTTATTTATTGCAAGTGCCGGAGTAATGCTCCTGTTAAAACCGCTTACAAATATTCTAACTGCATCAGACTATCACCAAGCATATCTCTATTCAACTTTTCTGATTATTGCAACGCTTTTCGGTTGTTTTTGTCAATTCAGCGGTGCGATATATTCCGCCGTAAAAGAAAGTAAACGCTCACTTTACACCTCAATAATAGCCGCCGTTTCAAATGTAGCACTCAATTTGATTTTAATTCCAAAATTCGGTGTATACGGAGCAGCATTTTCAACAATGTTTGCATATGGTATATGTGCTGTAATTCGCCAAATTGACACACAACATATAGTAGGATACAAAACCGACAATCTAAATTTCACTACAAACCTTTTTCTTCTCGGAGTAATGTGCCTTTCTTATTTCACACCTATAACACCGCTCTTCCTCATTCCCGCATTTGTATTGATAGTTTTTATAAATTTCCAAAGTTTACTCCACACTTTCCGTTTGCTTTTCTAGTTTTCTTTTTTAGTTTTCTATTCTTTTCTGGGTATTACGCCTCTCGAAGTTCCCTACTTCTTTTTGTAGTTGGCGGTTTTTAGGCTTTGGCTTGACTGGATATGAAAAATCCCCTTTTTCAAAGGGCATTTTTTAAGCGAACTGGGTTAGATATTTGTTATTTTGAGGTAGGAAAGTGTTTTTATATTTTTCTGTAAACCCTAAATTTCCGTTCATAATAACAAATATCCAACACAGTTATGCAAAAAAAAGCACCCAACAGGGTGCTTTTTTATATACAGTTAAACCAAAGCCTAAAGAGAGCCAACTACCACGAGAAGTAGGGAACTTCGATAGCCGTCGTCACAGGAACTAATAGAAAACTAAAAAAGGGAACTTCGAGAGGCGTATTACTCTAAAAGTAGCAGATACTAAAAGAGTAAATAACGTTTGAGGATGATAATATCAAAAACATTCACACTATTATCCTCGTTAATGTCTGCACGACGTAAGGTTTCATAATCAACATTACTACTATTTTTGCAAATTTTTATAATTGTAACAACATCTGCAAGATTTGTTACCCCATCACCGTTTACATCTCCATACAGCTTTTGTGGAGTTGTTGTGGTTGAAGTAGTAGTTGTAGTGGTTTCTTCGGTTGTAGAAACTGTAGTTGTAGTGGTTTCTTCGGTTGTAGAAACTGTAGTTGTAGTGGTTTCTTCGGCTGTAGAAACTGTAGTAGTTGTAGTTTCTTCGGTAGTTGTAGTTTCTTCAGTTGTTGTAGTTTCTTCAGTTGTTGTAGTTTCTTCAGTTGTTGTGGTTTCTTCAGTTGTTGTGGTTTCTTCGGTTGTAGAAACTGTAGTTGTTGTAGTTTCTTCGGTTGTAGAAACTGTAGTTGTTGTAGTTTCTTCAGTTGTAGAAACTGTAGTTGTTGTAGTTTCTTCAGTTGTAGAAACTGTAGTTGTTGTAGTTTCTTCGGTTGTAGAAACTGTAGTTGTTGTAGTTTCTTCGGTTGTAGAAACTGTAGTTGTTGTAGTTTCTTCGGTTGTTGTAGTTTCTTCGGTTGTTGTAGTTTCTTCAGTTGTTGTAGTTTCTTCGGTTGTTGTGGTTTCTTCAGTTGTAGAAACTGTAGTTGTTGTAGTTTCTTCGGTTGTTGTAGTTTCTTCGGTTGTTGTAGTTTCTTCGGTTATTGTAGTTTCTTCGGTTGTAGAAACTGTAGTTGTTGTTGAAGTAGTAGATGTTGTAGTTTCTTCAGTTGTTGTAGAAGTAGAAGTAGATGTTGATGTGGAAGTAGTTGTTGTTGTAGAAGTTGATGTTGATGTGGACGTTGTTGTAGAAGTAGAAGTTGTACTTGCGAGATGTTCACGCTCAACTCTATTTTTCAATTCGCCTGCACTGTCAACATATTTTCTCAAATCAGATAACAATGCTGAACCGTCACTGCAAGCTTTTTCATAAATTGCGATATTATCAATATCCTCGGCTGTAAAGAATTCTTTGTACTCGCTATTATTTGCAAGTGCTTTAAGAGCGGCTACTATTTCTGCCAACTCGCCTTGCTTTTGAGTAACAGCATTGTCGTGATTGTTTTTGATTTCTTTTTCGTACGCACCGGCACTATCAACCAATTTTCTCAATTCTGACAATACTTGTGAACGTGTACCGTCACTATAAATCTTGATTTCGCCGTCACTTGTAAATTCTTTGTATTCACTACCCTCTTTAGCAAGTTCTTTAAGTCTGGCTACTATTTCTGCTAATTCGCCTTGTTTTTTGGCAACAGCATTGTCATAATTATCTTTGATTTCTTTTTCGTACGCTCCCGCACTATCAACCAATTTTCTCAATTCTGACAATACTTGTGAACGTGTACCGTCACTATAAATTTTAATTTCGCCGTCACTTGTAAATTCTTTGTATTCGCTACCTTTTTTAGCAAGTTCTTTAAGTCTGGCTACTATTTCTGCCAATTCACTTTGCTTTTGAGCAACAGCGTTATCATAATTGTCTTTAATTTCTTTTTCGTACGCCCCCGCACTATCAACCAATTTTCTCAATTCTGACAACACTTGTGAACGTGTACCGTCACTATAGATTTTAATTTCGCCGTCACTTGTAAATTCTTTGTATTCGCTATTGTTTGCAAGTTCTTTAAGTCTGGCTACTATTTCTGCCAACTCGCCTTGCTTTTGAGTAACAGCATTGTCATAATTATCTTTAATTTCTTTTTCGTACGCACCGGCACTATCAACCAATCTTCTCAATTCTGACAACACTTGTGAACGTGTACCGTCACTATAGATTTTGATTTCGCCGTCACTTGTAAATTCTTTGTATTCTTTATCATTTGCAAGTTATTTAAGTCTTGCTACTATTTCTGCCAACTCACCTTGCTTTTGGGTAACAGCATTGTCATAATTATCTTTAATTTCTTTTTCGTACGCACCGGCACTATCAACAAGTTTTCTCAATTCTGACAATACTTGTGAACGTGTACCGTCACTATAAATCTTTATTTCGCCGTCACTTGTAAATTCTTTGTATTCGCTATTATTTGCAAGTTCTTTAAGTCTGGCTACTATTTTCGCCAATTCGCCTTGTTTTTGATTAACAGCATTGTCATAATTATCTTTGATTTCTTTTTCGTACGCTCTGGCACTATCAACCAATTTTCTCAAGTCTGACAATACTTGTGAACGTGTACCGTCACTATAGATTTTGATTTCGCCGTCACTTGTAAATTCTTTGTATTCTTTATCATTTGCAAGTGCTTTAAGTCTGGCTACTATTTCTGCCAATTCGCTTTGTGTGTCAGAGACAGCTTTGTTATAATTATCTTTAATTTCTTTTTCGTACGCACCCGCACTATCAACAAGTTTTCTTAATTCTGACAACACTTGTGAACGTGTACCGTCACTATAGATTTTAATTTCGCCGTCACTTGTAAATTCTTTGTATTCGCTATTGTTTGCAAGTTCTTTAAGTCTGGCTA
>JAISIJ010000496.1 GCA_031262245.1 Oscillospiraceae bacterium
TTCCCCCTGTCAGTGAACCTATTCAGATAGAACTTGCCGAGAGTACTGTTACATCGACAACTACTACCGCTGTTACAACCACAACTAAACCACGTCCTCCGGCTGACCCCAGAGTTGACGAGGCTTACCAAATAAATGATGACGTTATCGGTTGGATTACAATAATGGGTGATGACGATACCCCTATTGTTGACGAAGAACTTTTGCAAAGTGAGGATAATGCTTTTTACTTATCTCGTGATATTAATAAAGAATATCTCTTTGCCGGTTCTATCTATTCCGATTATCGCGATGATTTTGGATATGTTGAAAGTGTCCACACCAAGCAAATGGTAATATACGGTCATAATATGCTTAACGGAACTAAATTCGGTTTGTTAAAATATTATCGTTATGGTGATTTAACAGGTGAATCGTCATACGTTGACGAACACCCTATTATTACCATAAGCAATAAATATCATACTTATAATTACGTCATTTTTGCGGGAATAAACACTCGTGAAGAAGGAGAAGATGATGTTTATTATTGGCGTGTCCACGATTTTCCGACTGAAAATGATTTTTCCACATATTACGATTGGATTATTGAAAGAAATCTCCTGAAAGATACAAAAACTGCAAAAGCGGTTGATGTAAAATATGG
This sequence comes from Oscillospiraceae bacterium, assembly GCA_031262245.1. Taxonomy (GTDB): domain Bacteria; phylum Bacillota; class Clostridia; order Oscillospirales; family Ruminococcaceae; genus BNZF01. The sequence continues at coordinate 647 of JAISIJ010000496.1, forward strand.
GGATTATATCGTTGCACTCTCCACTTGTGCCAATGAAGGATACAGATGGGTTATTTATGCACGGCGTTTGAGGGACGACGAAACTATAGATATGTACTTGCCTTCGGAAGAAACTGTTACCACTACGACTAATACAGAATAAGGTAACATCGGCAATACACAAAGAAAGGAGCGTTATGCGATTACCACTGATATCAATCTGTTTGGCTTTACATTTTTTCAAAAGAATGTTTAGAAATATCTCAAAAAACCTTAAGAAAAACAGTTTGGTAATATGTTCAAAAGATAATATTAAAAATACATTAAAGCATTGCGGTAAGGTACTTACAAATCAAAAATTTGCTGTTATCAGTAATAAAATTGCAACAACCGCAACTTGTCTTATGTTAATTTTAATCGTAAGCGGCAGTCTTGCTCTCAACCCCAACACGGTGTTTGCAGTTTCTTCTCCCGAGGAATCTGTTGAACCCATAAACTTTTGGTGGAAAGCGGATTTATCTAACTATGATAATGTATCTTTGGTAGAATACGGTGAGGTGGAAGTCCAAGAACGCATTAAACAAAACCAACCTATTATTGAATATTTTCCTGAAAAAAAGCCCGAAAAACTTACTCCTATTGTTACCTCCGCACCTGTAACAACGTCTACTCTTTTTACTCAAACTGCAAGAGGTGCTGCTCACGGAGTTAATCCTTATGATATAACTTTAAAAATTACTACAACTACTCCCATAACTACTACTGCACCCCCTGTCACCTCTGTTATAGCGGTTGACCCCGCCCCCGAGGTTGAAGCACCTGTTTCGACGGAAACAGTTACCGTAATACCGACAGAGGGAAGTTTTAATTTTGTAACAAACGGTTGGGGGCACGGTGTCGGTATGCCCCAAAACGGTGCAAATTTCTATGCCATTTACGGCGGATATGACTATAAACAAATACTCGAACACTACTATCCCGGCATTACAATTGCAAATTCCGGTCTTTCTCCTTATGAAGATTTTACTGTTGACGGCGGTGTTTATCCGGCTGTTGACGCTGTTGCCGGTGTAGTTTCAAATGAAGTAAACAGCAGTTTTGCAGTTGATGCTATTAAGGCACAAGCTATTGCGATTTATACTATTTTTAAATATAATGATAATGATGCAAACGGTTTGCATATGAGAACCGTTGACCCTAAAATATACGAGATTGTTAAAGAAGTAATCGGTGAGGCTTGTTATTATAACGGCGATTATGCTATGACGGTATTTTCTGCGTCATCAGGTACAGCAAGTGCTAATTGTTGTGATGTTTTCGTTGAGGACATACCTTATCTGCGTTCTGTAGCGAGTGTTTATGACGAGACATATGACCCTCATTACGGTACGGTTAAAGAACTCTCGGCGGAATATGTAAAAGAATTAATTGAGCCTTATTTTGATATAGAGTTAAGTGATAATCCTGCCGAATGGTTTGAAATCACAGGCATAAGTGACGGCGGATATGTTACTCAAGTTAATTTAGATAATCAAATAACCATTAAAGGGACATCCTTACGTTCCTGTTTAAATTTAAAATCAAGTAATTTTAAGATATATTATTAAACCGCCTTTTAGGCGGTTTAAAATTTTTTGAAAAAAACTTGATTTTATCTGTAAAAACAGTATAATAATATCAGAGGTGAAATAAATGGACAAATATATATATTGTGATAATGCTGCAACGACTGAAATAAGCGATGTAGTATTCAATTCGATGTTACCATATTTAAAAGAAAATTACGGCAATCCGTCAAGTATTTATAAACTGGGACGTGACAGTAAAAAGGCTATTGAAATTGCAAGAGAAAAAACCGCAAAAGCCCTTAATTGTGACCCGAAAGAGATTATATTTACAAGTTGCGGAACAGAAAGCGATAACTGGGCGATAAAATCGACTGCCCGTCGCTTAAAATCAAGAGGCAAAACGCATATTATTACAACTGTTTTTGAACACCACGCTGTATTGCATACTTGTGAACAATTAGAAAAAGAAGGATTTTCTATTTCATATATCCCTGTTTCAAAAGAGGGTTTAGTTAATCCCGAAGATATTAAAAATGCAATAACCGAAGAAACAGCTATAGTTTCCGTAATGTTTGCCAATAATGAAATCGGAACTATCCAGCCTATTAAAGAAATAGCTGAAATATGTCGAGAAAAAAAAGTTATTTTCCATACTGATGCCGTACAGGCTCTGGGGAATGTATCTATTGACTTAAATGAATTAGGTGTTGATTTAGCCTCATTTTCGGGGCATAAAATCCACGCACCTAAAGGTATCGGCTGTATATATATCCGTAAAGGTGTTGCATTGCCTACACTTATTCAAGGCGGCGGACAAGAACGAGCTAAACGTGCAGGTACTGAAAATGTTGCCGGAATAGTCGGTTTCGGAACGGCTATTGAAAAAGCTGTTGAGAATATTCCCGCTAAAATCGAAAAACTTACTCCCTTGCGTAATAAACTTATTGACGGCATTTTAAAACTGCCGCATACTCGTCTTAACGGTTCAAAAACACAAAGACTTTGCGGAAATGTTAATATTTCCATAGAGGGTATTGAGGGTGAGAGTTTGCTTTTAATGCTTGATATGTTTGGCATTGCCGCTTCCAGCGGTTCGGCTTGCACAAGCGGCTCTCTTGACCCGTCCCACGTTCTTTTGTCTTTAGGTCTTGTACACGAAGTTGCACACGGTTCTTTACGTCTCAGTATCGGTGAAAATTTTACTGATAGTGAAGCTGATTATATACTTGAAACTATACCTAAAGTTGTTGAGAAATTGAGAGCTATGTCTCCTCTTTGGGAGAAAATTCAAAATAATGATAAGTGAGGAAAATATATGTTATATAGCGATAAAGTTTTAGAACATTTTACCAACCCTCGTAATGTGGGTGAGATTGAAAACGCTGACGGTGTGGGTGAAGTCGGTAATGCAAAATGCGGAGATATTATGAAAATGTATCTCAAAATAGATAATGGTGTTATTGAAGATATTAAATTCAAGACATTCGGTTGCGGTGCGGCTATTGCGACTTCGTCAATGGCAACAGAACTGATAAAGGGTAAACCCATTGAAGATGCACTTAAACTTACGAATAAAGAAGTGGTTGAAGCTTTAGACGGTTTGCCGGAAGTTAAATTACATTGTTCGGTTCTTGCAGAACAGGCAATTAAAGCGGCATTGTCTGATTATTATACACGTCAAGGTTTGGACCCGTCTATATTTATCGGTGAACTAAAAGAAGTTGAGCATTAATTATAATATACACATAATAAATAAATCCCCTTTTTTAAAGGGGATTTATTTTTCTACTCTTTTTAGAGTTTCGCAACTCTCGAAGTTCCCTACTTCTTTTCACTCTTTGCAACTCATAGGCATTGCTGTAGCTATCCTCGCTGTTTACGATAACAAATATCCAACACAGTAAGCTTAAAAAAGCACCTAAACTAGGTGCTTTTTTATATACAGTTAAACCAAAGCCAGAAAACTGCCAACTACCACAAGTGGTAGGGAACTTCGATATTC
>JAISIJ010000503.1 GCA_031262245.1 Oscillospiraceae bacterium
TCATCGGAACAGGGATTAGAAGAGCTTGCAACAACAACTTCACGGTTTGTATAAGCTTGTTGTTCGGGAGCAACTTGTGAGTTATGGTCGGCGTTGCCGGGGTCGCCGGAGTTATCACCGACTTGAACAACGAAACCTACAACACTGCCGCTACTGTTTCTGATAATACAACGTGAAAGATAATCAGCCTCACGTTGCATAATTTTTTTGAGGTGAGCGGTTTGTCCTGTGCTGTCGAAAGCATCGCCGAATTTATAATATGCGAGGTTAAGAGTTGACATTGCCTGACCTGCGGGCAACGAGAATTTCATATGGTCGCCTGCATCGTGATAACCGCCGGATACGTCAACATTATAATTTGTTCCGTTAATGTTTACTTCTCTGTTGGCGTCTTGAGTATGGCAATCGCCACGCCAGCTTAAGTCAGAATTCTCACCGACGTCTGTTCCGCACATATTAGCATCAAACAAATAAAGAGAATACTGTAAAGCTTTTGCATAGTTTACATAAGAGGTAGCCGCCTCTATAACAGGTGCGGGGGTAGTAACGGGAACCATAACGGCAGATACCATAGCAAAAGATGTAAGCACAGCCGTCAGTCGCTGTTTTAGTTTCATTGTTTCCACTCACTTTCATTTTTTTTACTTAAACGTTGTCATATTTACGTTTAAAATATTAAATATGTAACATAATTATTACAAAAATAATAAAACACAACATTTTCTTTTATTATATCATAATAAAAATGTTGTGTCAATGAATATTCTATTAAATTTTTAAAAATTTTATTCAAGTTGTTGCTTTAAAAATGTAAGAATTTTGGTTTCACGTCTGGATACTTGCACCTGTGACATTCCCATTTTTTCACCCACCGCACTTTGTGTAAGATTTTTAAAATATCGCAGATAAATAAGCTCTTTATCCTTTTCTTCAAGCAAGTGCAATACTTGTCTTAAAGAGAGTAGATTATTGATTTTTAAGTCAGGCGCTTCAACTCTGATATCTAATTGTTCGTCCTCCCCGTCATCATCAACGGTAAGGGATATTGTGGGTAAAGCAACATTTAAAGCCTCTGCAATATCTTCTGCACTTACACCTAAAATTGTTGCAAGTTCGGAAATAGTAGCCTCTCTGCCCTTTTCTTTTACAAAACTTTCACGTTCTCTTGTAACTTTAAGAGATAACTCTCTTACACTTCTGCTTACTTTAAGACTGCCGCCGTCACGAAAAAGCCGCTTTATTTCGCCCAAAATAACAGGAACGGCATAGGTGGAAAATTTAAGTCCTCTTGTTGTATCAAAGGATTTTGCGGCTTTCAAAAGCCCTAAACTCCCCGTTGAGTATAGCTCTTCATATTCAATTCCTCTGTTTTTAAAACGATTAGCACATAATCGCACAAGCCCCAAATGTTCCTCAACGACAATTTTTACTTCTAACTCTTCCATATTATTTACTAACTCTGCTGTTATCTGATAATCTTTTTGTCATTGTTACTGTCGTCCCCTGTTTAGGTTTACTGCTTACCTGTACTTTATCCATAAATTGCAACATAACGGAAAATCCCAAACCCGAACGTTCTTCATTGGGAGCAGTTGTATACATTGCTTCCATTGCTTGGGATATATTGATTATTCCGCAACCTTTGTCTTTTACCCGTATGTAGACTGTACGGTTATCGTAAATTTTTGTATTTATCTCAATAATTCCCTCAATATCCTTATATGCGTGAACAACACTGTTAGTTATTGCCTCACTTAAGGCTGTGCGTATTTCATTCAATTCCGCTATAGTTGGGTCTAACTGTAATAAAAATGAACTTACTGCCGAACGTCCGAAACTTTCATTAACGGAAAGGCTTGTAAAAAGCAATTTCATTTCATTTATAACTCTCATTTTTTAACTGTCCTTTTTTTAATTTTTATTCCGCAGGGGTTACCGTAGCTAATTTATCTATCCCCGACAGACTCATAACCTTGGCGATATGCTTTGAAACACCTATTAATTCAACACTTCCGCCTAATTCACGCATAGTTTTAAAACGTCCCGCAACAAGACCTATGCCGGAGCTGTCCATAAATGTTATAGTGCTGAAATCTAAAATCAGTTTTTGCGGTTTAATCTCTCTTACGGCATCATCAATCTCAATCCTAATCTTGCTTGTAATATGGTGGTCTATTTCCCCTTCAAGATTAACAAGCATTGTGCCGTCAATCTCACTTATATTAAGCATTTCTTTATCGGCATTTTCTGCCTTTCTCCTTTTGTTTTAATATGTTGTAATTATATACGGCTTGTCCTGTCGAAATTAAGCGAAATAAAAAAAATCAAAATTTTCTTGCAATTATTTTTTTTATATGTTATACTTCCATTAATATAGAGTAATAGTTGTGAAAAAATGTTGATTTGTAATAAAAATCAATACCTTTAAAACTGTTACCGAAAAAATATCCGGTTGTTTATAACCGTATTGAGGTGGTATTATGAGAGAAGAACTGAAGATTTACGAAGAAAAAATGAAAAAAAGCATTGCTAACTTAGAGGGTGAATATGCATCTATACGCGCAGGAAAACCCAATCCGGCAGTTTTAGACAAAATTAAAGCTGATTATTACGGAACACCTACTGCTATTAACCAAATGGCGGCTATTTCCGTTGATGCTCATACCCTTGTTATTCAACCTTGGGACAAGAACGGTTTAAAGGTAATTGAAAAAGCAATAAGTGCCTCTGATTTAGGCATTACTCCCAATAATGACGGTAATGCTATACGTCTTTCTTTCCCTCAATTGACAGAAGAACGTCGTAAAGACTTAGCAAAACAGATAAAAAAAATGGCTGAAGAATCAAAAATTGCTATCCGTAATATTCGTCGAGATGCAGAATCTAAATTCAAAGCAATGAAAAAATCTTCTGAGATTACAGAAGATGATTTGAAAGATTTTGAAAAAGACACACAAAAACTTACAGATAAATATGTTGAAAATATTGATAAAGTTGCTGCTGCAAAAGAAAAAGAGATAATGACAGTATGACTGAGAAAAATAAATCCCAAAAACCTAAACATATAGGTTTTATTATGGACGGCAACGGACGTTGGGCAAAAAGACGCGGTATGCCCAGAAAATTCGGACATTCGGAGGGTGCAAAGGCATTAAAGGAAATTGTTAATTACTGCAAAAAGATTGAAATTCCCTATGTTACTTTGTATGTATTTTCGACTGAAAATTGGAAACGCCCTGATGACGAAGTTGAGGCAATTATGGATTTACTGCGTAAATACCTTAACGATGCTTATTCTCGTATAGGCAGCGGTGTTCGTTTCGTATTTTTAGGAGATAAAGGACGTTTTGCTCCTGATATACAACAAATAATGTATAAATTAGAAGAAGAAAGCAAAGTTGAATATTCTCTTACACTTTTATTGGCAATAAATTACGGCGGCAGAGATGATTTACTCTTTTCGTTTAAAAACATTGCAAGAAAAATTTCATTCGGTGAGTTGAAAGCAGAGAATATTACTGAAAGTATAATATCGGAAAATTTATATACTGCGGGTATTCCCGACGTTGACTTTATCATACGAACCAGCGGAGAACAACGTTTATCGAATTTTCTCATTTGGCAAGGTGCATATGCAGAACTGTATTTTACGGATACCTATTGGCCTGATTTTTCTCCTAAAGAATTGGATAAAGCATTGCTTGATTTTTCAAACAGAAAACGTAAATACGGAGGTATCAGTTGAGGACAAGGATAATTTCCGGGACTGTTATTGCATTATTAGGAGCGGTATTAATACTTTTTTCCGAAACTTACTTGCTGAATATAGTAGCAATTTTACTGATTATCGGAGCATTGAGGGAAGTGTTTAATGCCTGTAAGATTGATGTTGTTGAATTGCGTTTTTTCGGGTATTTATTAGCGGTTATTCCTCTTGTTTTTGAGCTAATATTTGATTTTTGTTTCAGAAATACCGAGAATTGGTTTAGCGATAAGTTTTTCGGTAAAGCGGTTACTTTATCTGAATTAGTCCAAATACTTGCGGTTTTTGCTATATTTTTAATATTCTTAACTTTTCACAAAAAAATATCTTATTCACAGATTTTTGTTACAATCGGCGGTGCTTTTCTCTTTCGTTATTCTTTTTCGAAGCTTATTGCAATCGGTCAAATGTATGAAGAAACCGCTTATGAGCGTGTTGACGAAATTCGTGTACTACTTTTGATACTTGTGCTTTGTGCGGCGGCATTATCCGATACAGGTGCGTATTTTGTAGGAGTGACTTTAGGAAAACACAAGCTATGCCCTAATATAAGCCCGAAAAAAACAGTCGAGGGATTTATCGGAGGCATAATGTCAAATGCGATTTTGTTTCCTTTAATTGCTTATGTTTTTTCAAAACTTTGTTACAGCGATTTAGGATTAAATTCAGAAATGTATATCCATTTTGCTGTGTTAGGCATAATTTGTGCAATAATCGGTTTATTAGGAGATTTATCCGCTTCAGCTTTAAAACGTGAAGTCGGCATAAAAGATTTCGGAAAACTTATCCCCGGGCACGGCGGTATTCTTGATAGATTTGATAGTTTATTATTTATACTTCCCGCATTTGCCTATTATGCCGAACATATTTTAGAATTTAAAAAAACGACTTTTTTTTAAAAGTCGTTTTTTGTTATGATAAACTTTTAACCTATAATGTAAAAACTGCATATCCCGGACACGGTATACCTTTTACTTTTAAATAAAAAAAATGTGCGACAAAGTCGCACACATCAATAAAGTTAATACTTATTAATTAGTCACGTCCGTTTTGTTTTGCAAAGCAATCTGAGCAATAAACGGGACGGTCTTCACGGGGTTGGAAAGGAACTTTTGCAACGTTACCGCAAGAAGCACAAGTTGCTTCATAAAAAGTTCTTTCACCGCGAGATTGATTTTTTCTTGCGTCACGGCAATCTTTGCAGCGTTGGGGTTCATTGGTAAAACCTTTCTCTGCATAAAATTCCTGTTCGCCTTGTGTAAAGATGAATTCGTTTCCGCAATCTTTACAGATAAGAGTCTTGTCTTCGTACATTTTTTTTACCTCTGTTTCTTTTTTCTGTGTGTTCTTTTGAGAAACAACAAGAGCACACCTTATATAGCGAGGAACATCTTCCTCTATGCAATGACTGAGAAGCCATTGACAACAAATTATAGGGATTGGCAGATTAAAAACAGCGTTTAACTGTCTAAAATTTTTGAGTCATTCAAATAACTGTTGAGGAAACCAAGCTTAATAAGTCCAAAAACTTACAAGCACCTCACCAAACCCGACACCGATAAACAACGCACCACGGAAATTTTTAGAGAAAGAAACCGGAAAAATGCGTGAACAAGCCTCTTGCAATAAATTCTAACGCTAATTTGGAATGGTTTGCTACTGCTAAATTATCTTATTCCTACTGAATGTTTGAATACGGTATTATTCTAATATTAATATAGATACTTAAGAATATCCACGCAAACACTTGAATAACAGGAACATTATAACACGAAGAAAAACATATGTCAAGCATTTTTTGCAAAAAATTAATATTTTTGTTGATTTTTTTTAATAACTATAATATAATAAGGTGTATATTATGGGAGGAATAAATTTTGAATAAAAAATGTGTAAAATT
>JAISIJ010000018.1 GCA_031262245.1 Oscillospiraceae bacterium
CATTTTAATTACTAATTACTCATTTTAATTACTAATTACTCATTTTAATTACTAATTACTCATTTTAATTACTAATTACTCATTTTAATTACTAATTACTCATTTTAATTACTCATTACTAATTATTAATTACTAATTGCTTTCTATTCCGTGTTTCTCTCTTGCCTCAACCTCTGCACGCTTTGCATCATTAAATCTGTCAAGAGTTCCCACAAGATAGCCTGTAATGCGACGAATACGTTCAAATTTATGTTGTTCTTCAAGTCGTCCGCATTTAGGGCAAAAATCATTAATTATACCTGTATATCCGCACTTTGGGTCTCTGTCCACAGGGTGATTTACAGAACCGTAGCCTATCCCTGCCTCTTTCATACATTTAATTACTTTTTCAAAGGCTGAAAGGTTTTTGAGGGGGTCGCCGTCAAGTTCAACATATGAGATATGTCCGGCATTGCAAAGAGAATGATATGGTGCTTCTGTTTGAATTTTATCATATGCCGAAATTTTAGCATAAACAGGAATGTGAAAAGAGTTAGTGTAAAAATCTCTGTCTGTAACACCCTCAATTACACCGAATTTTTCTCTGTCAATCTTAACAAATCTCCCCGACAAACCCTCTGCAGGTGTTGCAAGACAAGTATAGTTCATACCTGTTTTTTTACTTTCCTCGTCAAGTCTGTTACGCAACCGTTTAATAATCTCAAGACCCAACTCCTTAGCCTTGTCACTTTCACCGTGATGAACGCCGACTAATGCTTTCAAACATTCCGCAAGCCCGATAAATCCCAAAGAAAGAGTGCCGTGTTTCAAAATCTCACCCACAGTATCTTCTCTGCCTAATTTCAAACTGTCAAGCCAAACACCTTGCCCCATTAAGAATGGGAAATTTTTAACTTTCTTTTGTGCTTGGATATAATATCTGTGTGTCAGTTGTTTTATGCACAATTCAATAACAGCGTCATAGTCACGATAGAATTTTTCAATATCCCCCTTAGCTGTTATCCCCAAACGGGGAAGATTTATACTGGTAAATGACAAATTCCCTCTCCCCGAAACAACCTGACGTGAAGGGTCGTAAGTATTGCCTATAACACGAGTACGACAACCCATATAAGCAACTTCGCTGTCATAATCACCTTTTTTATAGTACTGTAAATTATAAGGTGCATCAAGAAATGAGAAATTAGGAAAAAGTCGTTTTGCAGATACTCTGCAAGCTAATTTAAACAAATCATATGAGGGGTCGTTTTCATTGTAATTAATCCCCTCTTTAACTTTAAAGATATGAATGGGGAAAATAGGGGTTTCTCCGTTACCCAAACCCGCCTCATTAGCAAGCAGAATATTTTTAATAACCATTCTGCCCTCTGAAGAAGTGTCTGTACCGTAATTAATAGAAGAAAAAGGAGTTTGTGCTCCCGCACGGCTGTTCATAGTATTTAAATTGTGAACTAATGCCTCCATTGCTTGATAAGTGGCACGATTAGTTTCTTTTAACGCTGTTTCATATGCGAATTTCTGAATTTTTTCCGGATTTCTTGTGTATTTTTCAAGCTCCTCCTTTTCCTTTTCCTGATATCCGTTGTTATTATCAATACAGGGAATAATATCTATTTGGGATTGTATTTCCTTTGCAATACTGTCACTATTCTCAACACCCTCAAGCAAATTCAATGCTCTTGCAATATTTTGAATATATCTACTCTTAAAAGTCTTACGCACACCGTCAGCCATCGAATAGTCAAAATTAGGTATAGACTGTCCTCCGTGTTGGTCGTTTTGGTTAGATTGAATAGCAATACAAGCCAAAGCAGAATAACTTGCAATATCATTGGGTTCTCTCAAAAATCCGTGACCCGTAGAAAAACCGCCCTTAAAGAGTTTAAGCAAATCAATCTGACAGCAAGTAGTAGTTAATGTGTAAAAATCTAAATCGTGGATATGAATATCTCCGTTATTATGGGCATCAGAATGTTCTTTTTCAAGCACATAAAGTTGATAGTATTCTTTTGCAGATGCAGAACCGTATTTTAACATTGTCCCCATAGCTGTATCGCCGTCAATGTTCGCATTTTCACGTTTCATATTACTGTCTTTAGCGTCATTTTGTGTCAATTCATCCATTGCAGACATAAGATTGGTTTTCATTTCCCTCGAACGTGTACGTTCATAACGATAAAGAATATATGCCTTTGCTGTTTTTGCGTGACCGCCCTCAATCAACGTCTTCTCAACTATATCCTGTATAGCCTCAACAGTAGGAGTAACACCCTTAAACTTCTCGTCCGCAATTTCGGCAACTTCAACAGCAACATTCATTGATTCTTCATAATCCGTTCCCCCCTGTGACCTCGCCGCCTTAAATATCGCATCAGCTATCTTCTCAATATTAAAAGGTACTTCACGATTATCTCTCTTTATTATCTTTGTTATCACTTTCTAAAACCTCTTTATTTTATTAATTTTATCAATTTTTTATAAACCACAACATATAGTGTTATTCAACCTCTACATTGTAATATATATTATTTATAATGTCAACACTTTTTCTTTATTTTTATTTTTCTGATAGTTGCAGGGACGGCAACTATCGAAGTTCCCTAATTCTTGTGGTAGTTGGCGGTTTTCAGACTTTGGTTTAACTTAGTATGAAAAATCCCCTTTTTCAAAGGGGATTTTTTAAGCATACTGTATTAGATATTTCTTATTTTGAGTGGCAAGATAGTCAAAGCAAAGCCTAAAGAGTGCAAACTACCACAAATGATAAGGAACTTCGAGAGTTGTAAAACTCTAAAAAGAATAGAAAAATAAATCCCCTTTTTTAGTTTTCTATTAGCTCCTGTAACGGCGGCTATCGAAGTTCACTACTTCTTTTCATAGTTGGCAGTCTTTAGGCTTTGGTTTAACTATATATGAAAAAAGCACCCTTTTCGGGTGCTTTTTTTAAGCTTACTGTATTAAATATTTCTTATTTTGAATGGCAAGAGTAAGTTAAAATACAAAAATCTTTCCTCTCAAAATAACAAATATCTAACCCCGTACGCTAAAAAAATTCCGCCGTGCACGGCGGAATTTTTATATCCAGTTAAACCAAGCCTGAAGAACGCCAACTATGAAAAGAATTAGGGAACTTCGATAGGTGCGAACCACAGGAACTAAGAGAAAAACAACTAAACTTCTTTAAAGTCGGCATCAATTATGCCGTCATCATCGGGGTTAAGTGTGCCTTGAGTATCTTGAGGTTCTTGATAGCCTTGTGAGGGGTCTTGAGGTGCGGCTTGTTGATATACTTTTCCGGATACTTCGTAAAAGGCTTTTTGAAGGTCGTCTGTTTTAGCTTTGATGTTTTCGGTGTTGTCTTCTTTAGCTAATTCTGCTTTGAGGTCAGATATTTTGCTTTCAATGGTGGATTTCTCTTCGGCTGAAACTTTGTCGCCGAAATCAGTTAAAGCTTTTTCGCATTGGAATATGAGATTTTCACCGTTATTTTTGGAGTCAACTGCCTCACGGCGTTTTTTATCCTCTTCTGCATATGCTTCAGCATCACGAACAGCTTTGTCAATATCGTCTTTGCTCATATTAGTTGATGAAGTAATTGTAATATTTTGTTCTTTACCTGTGCCTAAATCTTTTGCAGTAACGTGAACAATACCGTTTGCGTCAATATCAAAAGTTACTTCAATTTGGGGTACACCACGGGGAGCAGGAGCAATTCCGCTTAATTGGAAAGTACCTAATTGTTTGTTATCTCTTGCAAATTCACGCTCACCTTGTAAAACATTAATGTCAACAGCGGGTTGATTATCAGAATAAGTTGAGAATATTTGTGATTTTTTTGTAGGGATAGTTGTGTTGCGTGTAATCATTTTTGTGCAAACACCGCCGGCTGTTTCAATACCGAGAGAAAGAGGTGTAACGTCAAGAAGAAGTAATCCCTGTTTAACGTCACCGCCGAGGATACCGCCTTGATAGCCTGCACCCAAAGCAACACATTCGTCGGGGTTAATACCTTTGAATAAATCTTTGCCTAATAATTGTTTAACAGCCTCTTGAACAGCGGGTATTCTGGAAGAACCGCCCACCATAAGCACTTTTTGTATCTCACTTGTTGAAAGACCGCTGTCTTTAATAGCTTGACGAACAGGACCGATTGTTGATTCAACGAGGTCTGCGGTGAGTTCGTTGAATTTAGCCTGTGTAAGAGTTAAGTCAAGGTGACAAGGTGTGCCGTTGCTGTCAACAGTAATAAATGGTAAGTTGATATTTGTAGTTGTAACATTTGACAATTCGATTTTAGCCTTTTCAGCCGCCTCTTTAAGACGTTGCATAACCATAGGGTCGCCGCTTAAGTTAATGCCGTTAGCTTTCTTAAATTCGTCAACAATCCAGTTTATAACACGTTGGTCAAAATCGTCGCCGCCCAAACGATTATTGCCGGCAGTAGCCAAAACTTCGGTAACACCGTCGCCCATATCAATAATAGAAACGTCGAATGTGCCGCCGCCTAAGTCATAAACCAAAACTTTCTGCTCATTTTCCTTGTCAATACCGTAAGATAAAGCGGCAGCTGTAGGCTCGTTGATAATTCTCTTAACTGTAAGACCTGCAATCTGACCTGCGTCTTTGGTTGCTTGACGTTGACTGTCTGTGAAGTAAGCAGGGACTGTGATAACAGCCTCTGTAACAGGTTCTCCCAAATATGCCTCTGCATCTGCTTTAAGTTTACTTAAAATCATTGCGGAAACTTCTTGAGGAGTATATTTTTTGCCCTCAATATCCACTTTATAATCTGTGCCCATATGTCTTTTAATAGAAGATATGGTGTTTTTTGCATTTGCAACAGCTTGACGTTTCGCAATTTGCCCAACAAGTCTTTCGCCGGTTTTTGAAAAACCAACAACAGACGGTGTTGTTCTGTTACCCTCACTGTTAGGGATTACAACAGGGTTACCACCCTCCATAACCGCAACGCAAGAGTTAGTTGTTCCTAAATCTATACCTATAATTTTTGACATTTCAAATCTCTCCTTTTTTACATTTTATATACATCACTGTGTGAACCTGTTCTGAGAAAAATAACACACTCGCTATTATAAACTTTATAT
>JAISIJ010000019.1 GCA_031262245.1 Oscillospiraceae bacterium
ATGACACTTGATATGGATAAAATTGTTACAAAAACAGTGAACGGTGCGAAAATAGTTGCTTGTAAAGCGGCTAAAACGGCTTCCGATGCCGCATCATACACCAAAACCCAAATTGAAAAGGCAGCTATACGTGATCAAATAAAGGATCAATACAGAGAGCTTGGCAAGCTTGTTTACGAAGGTGTTTCAGTTAAAAACGCTGATAACAATGGGACGAAAACTTCGATTGAGAAGCTCGATGAGCTTTTTTCGACACTTAATGTGCTTGAAAACAACTCAAATAAATAACATGGAATCGTCAAATTACATTTAATAATATCGGCAGAAAAAGCAGTTAAGTCTGCTTTTTCACGTTTTAAACTTGACTTTATACATAAAATGGGGTATAATGATAACAGAAATATTTAATTATTATCAGAAAAGTAACATAATTAGGATAAATAAATGGATTATAATGCAACTAATGACAATATATTAGAGATTATCGGTCGAATTGTGGCAGAAATCAAGAAGTCTGTTATTGGTAAAGATGACGTAATATACAAAATTCTCATGGCAATAATTGCCGATGGACATATACTCCTTGAGGATATTCCGGGGGTCGGAAAAACCACCCTCGCCCTCGCGGTAAGCAAGGCTATGTCCTTGAGCTTCAATCGAATTCAATTCACGCCTGATGTTATGCCGTCTGATGTGACGGGTTTTAATGTCTTTAACAAGCAAACGAGCAGGTTCAATTTTTACAGGGGTGCGGTTTTTGCCAATATATTGCTGGCGGATGAACTTAATCGGACTTCCGGGAAAACTCAATCGGCTTTATTGGAAGCGATGGAAGAGAAATCAGTAACCATTGACGGTGAAACGCGGGAATTGCCGAATCCGTTTATCGTGATTGCAACTCAAAATCCAATCGGTTCGGTCGGAACGGCACTTTTGCCGGAGTCCGAATTAGACCGATTTATGATAAGGTTATCGTTGGGATACCCGGACAAAATCAGCGAAATGGAGATTTTAAGGCGAAAGTCTGCACAACAAAATGAAGATATTTTACCTGTTATTACCGTAAATGATTTGCTGTGCCTTCGCGAAAACGCTCGAAAAATCGTCACTGATGAAAAAATCTACGCATATATCGCCGATCTTGCGCAGGCAACCAGAGAAACGGAACATTTTACAGCCGGAATATCCCCGCGCGGCAGTCTTGCGCTTGCGTCTCTTTCCCGTGTCGCCGCCATGTTGAAGGGGCGAAAATTCGTACTGCCGGAAGATGTTTGCAGTATTTGGCAAGAAGCAGAATGTCACCGCGTAACCCTAACCAATAATGCGAAAATGTCGGGTCATAATGTAAAAAGCGTATTGGAATCAATTCTAAAAAAGGTACCTTCGCCAAAATTATGAACACACTGTATTTTTTAATACTTCTTATACTTATTGGAATTAATTTTGTTTATCCAAACGATGTATATTTCAGTTTGCTTTTAACAATTATTGCTATACCGATTATCTCCTTAATCGTTTTAATCATCTCAAAAAAATATATTAACATTGCAAATATAAAGCAACCTGAATATTCATATAAAAAAGAAAAAATTCAGGTTGTAATGGGTATTCAAAATAATGGCATTATCCCGATTGCTGTTGGAGAAATCGAATTTACAGCAAACATCTATAAGCATGGTGAGTGCTTTTCCGAGCAGAAAAGCGTAGAATTGCCGTTAAAGGCTCGTAATGCCGAACAGTTGCTATTAAAATTCTCATCGGATGAATTAGCGTATATTGAAATTGTAATTAAATGTATACGAATTCGCGACTTTTTAAGTCTGTTTTGTTTGAAAAAGCGTTTTGATGAGTCATGCAATATTGCCGTTATTCCACGGTTTATGCGACTTTCTGATGAAAAAAACATACATTCAACCGACTTCAGCGAATCAAAAATGATTTTAGAAAAAACTAAAATCCCATTTAAGGATTCCTATTTTGACGGCGTTCGTGAGTATCGTTTGGGCGACAAATTGAGTGCAATACACCATAAATTATCTGCAAAATCCGATATTGACTATGTGAAAAATATCACAGAAAAAGAAAATAATACTATATTATTGCAAATCAAACTCAAATCACTACATGAAAACATAGAGGAGAATGTGGGAATTAATGAGCAAATATTAGACATTTATACAAAATATGCAATATCATTGCTTGAATCAAACACTCCATTTTACACATATTTACACGGATATAGCAAAGATGTTGTTAAGACAGAAAACAGAGATGATTTTGTAAAACTTCTGATTAATATTATTGAAAGTTATTCAAAAAATAAATACAAAGAGTATAATATAGACTGTATTGAGAAATCTTTTAAGCATATCATAGTTTTCGATGAAAATGAACTTAATATGGATCTGAGCAAAAACCATAACATCCCGGACCATGGAGAATGATAGATGTCAAAACGCGCAGAGCCGACTTTCCCAATGAAAATGGAAACCTATATTGTCATAAATACACGAAGCAAACTTGAGACAGTGCTCGCCGTTATATGCGATATGGGACTGTGGATGCTTTGCGGTATCGGCGTTTTGTTGTGTTCAAATGTTTTGTTCGATGACAGTATATCGGAGCTTACGACCGGCGGTTTTTACGGTATGTTTCTCTGTTTGTCCATGTTGATTTGGTGTGATTTACCTTTATTGTCTGAGCAAAAGCGCGGCAGAACACTTAAAAGACTGCTTATAACT
>JAISIJ010000047.1 GCA_031262245.1 Oscillospiraceae bacterium
CGAAGATAATGGCTTCAATAACTACTTTCGTTAACAAAGCAGAAGATGCATTGCCGATTTTAAAGAAAATCGCTGACTTAAACGAAAAGGCAAGTACAATTGTATCTAAAATTATAGACGATGTTGCGACAAATGCTCATTACGCTTACCAAAAAATGAGTTCGAAATTAGACGATGTTATTGAGTTATTTGTTAAACACGGCGATAATATTAACTTTACCAATGCTGTCAGCAAACTTGACGGAGATGACCTGTTAAAAACAAAAAATATTATCGAATATTGTGCTGATAATTACTCTGACAATATGGTAGAGGAAGTCAGCGACGCAATTAAAGATACTTCAAATTTCCCTAATGCATATGATACTTGTGTTTCCGAACAAAAAAATATAAACCGTGTTGTTGGAGAATCAGGAGATGCTAAAGGTAAAGTAGACGAAATTGCTAAAGCATATGACGAAGACGGTGCTGCAGGGGTAAAGCGTGAGATAATTGATAATGCTCATAACGATACAATAGAAACTGTTTTCGAAAAAAATAATATTGGTAATAATAACCTATCAATTCGTCAAAATGTTATTGATGATGTAATAAATGAAACACTAAAAGGAAATAAAAATTTCACTAGTCAGTATGTATTAACTGGTGACGAAGCAATTCAATTGGGAATAGATTTTTTAGGTACAGGTTATAAAGAAATTGGATTACCTAATAGTGGAGTATTTAGGAACACTGTTAATGGACAAATAAGGCAATTTAGAATGGATATTAAATCTCTTTGTGGTGACCATCCACCAAATTTGCCACACGTACACTTAGAAATAATTAATGCTAATAATAGGGCAGTAATTAACAATCATATAATTTTTGAAGAATGAAAGGGCAACTATGAAAATACCAATAGATACTATAGGTTTTGTAATTGAAGGTGAAAATAAAGGCTTTTATATCAAAATTACAGAAGATTTAACCAATACTGGAGGATATTTACTTCTTTACTCAAAAAATTTCGGTGATAAAAATGCTGAAGGTTATGATGAATGGTTTTTAGATTATAATGATATGATTAATTATATAATTGAATATCATACAATAAAATGGATTGATAATTAAAAAATCACGGCGGAAACGCCGTGTACATAATGCCCCCTTAACGGCGAAACACTCAACGCAACTCCGACACACCCATTTTACGTTCCTCAAAAAGGTTGGACACAGGCAGTTAATCTCCGTGCAGGGGACGTGCTTTATACCCTTAACGGCGAGTATGTAGTTGTTGAGCAAGTACAGCACGAAATCCTTGAAAAGTCTGTTTATGTCTATAACTTTACTGTTGAAGACAACCACACCTATTTTGTAGGCGAAAATGCGGTTGGGGTGCATAATGATTGTCCTTTGGTGACAAAAGTCAAAGAGGTAATAAAAACTGTAAATTCAATATTTAAGAAAGAAGGTATGTGCGATAAATTTGCCGATTCATTGGCTAAAAAATTTGATAATTTAGATATTCCCTATGAAAAAATTAAAATTGAATCAACAACTAAATATATACCTTCAAAAAAATATGATTCAATTGGCACTAATGGCTTCCATTACGGTATTAAAGTTGGAGATGTAGTATATGATAATTTTAATTATGCTACGGGTATGAATTTTCAAGACTGGTTGGATGATATGGGTTATTTAGGTGCTGGAGATGACTTATTAAGTTGGCATATTGTGTCATAACAATCACAACATCTATTAAATTTTAATTGAAAGGAAAAATTTTATGCAGCTTAATTTTCTTATTTTGATAGGAGAACTTCGCACTCGACCGCAAATAGTGACCGGTGAAAAAAATTTTACTCTTCGAGAACTCGATTTTTATTTAAATGGTTATTATTGTGCCAAAAGAAATTTCTCTCAATTAGAACCGATTGAATATGAATTTCGACAATATTTTGAAAAATTTATTTTGAAGAAATTCAATGTAACCATTGATAAAAAAAGGGTGAAATGGGAAACTGTCATAACAGAAAATTCTAAAAATGATGAAGACTCTATAAAGAATTTCTTAGATTTATTTGATGAATTTTATAAAATGATTTTGAATAAAGAGTTAGAAAAATATTTAGACGAATACGATGACGATGACGATGACGAAAATATAAATGATTTATAATTTAACACAGCGGAAACGGCGAGTATCTTAACAGTAGCTTAAAAATATATATCCTCAAAATTATACTATTTACCCAAACAACAGCATATACTTTCAATGTAACCCAAAACTTGCCTGACGGAGTTGATTGCATTGAAAGCAATGCCTAACGAAAGAGCGGCAGAACTCGGCGAATACATTGTTAATAACAAGGCTACCGTCCGGGCAACTGCCGCTAAATTCGGAATAAGCAAAAGTACGGTACATAAAGATGTATCCGAACGACTTGAAAAAATAAATCCTAATCTTTTTGAACAAGTTAAGGAAGTATTGGAATTTAACAAACAAGAAAGACATATAAGGGGCGGCGAAGCGACGAAGAAGAAATATGCCGCTGTAAAAAAGAAAAACAAGAAAAAGTAAAAAGTGAGTTTTCGCTGAGTTATCTCGGCGAAAACTTATTCTATGTATAGCTATTTTAATGAAGTAACATAAAACCTGTGTAATATTTACAAAGCATACTTGACTTGTTAATGGAAAAGCGATATAATATATACGGTGGCAAAATTATATTAAGTATGAATATATGAGGAAATCAAGATGTTACAAATTGCAATCTGTGATGATGAAATAGCT
>JAISIJ010000101.1 GCA_031262245.1 Oscillospiraceae bacterium
TTATATGTTATTATAGCGATATAATTTTATTAGGAGTTTATATATTTTGGATAAATTTTTATTATTGGCAAATGTTGCAGAAACGACTAAAAAGGTTGTTGAGGATATTGACCCGGACGCTACCTACACCGCCGCCGTTGTTTTGACTTGTTTTTCCGTTGTTTTTTTAGCACTCATTATTTTGATTATCGTTATGAAAATTATGGGTATTTTCTTCAAAGGCGAGGGTGCAGGAGGTTCAGGGGGTGCAAATAAAGGGACTACAGGGAGTGCAAATAAAGGGGGCGGCTCTGTAAAAGAAACTGCTGTTAAAGAGACTAAACCTGTTGTTCAAAAGGCTGTTACTCAAGCTCCCGAAAAGTCAGTTGCTGTAAATACTCCTCAAGCTGTTCAAATTCAAAGCAACGACGAAAGCGAAATAGTTGCTGTAATTGCCGCCGCCATTGCTTGTATATATGAAAACACCGACACAGCCTACACTATCACCTCAATCCGTCCCGTAAAACAGCGTAACCAATGGGCGTTGGCTGGATTGTATAATAACACAAATCCTTTCTGAAAAATTCCGCCCCTTGAAAAAGGGGCTTTTTGTTTTTTATAAAATATTTTGTAATTTTTTATCGAAAATCTCTTGAAATATTATTGTAATTTTATTATAATAATATTAAACAAATATTTCTTATTTGTAAAGAGGGTTTCGGTATGAAAGTATTAAACGTTACTGGGATTATATGTAGTATAATAAGTTTAATAATTGCTTTATTAGCTTGGTTTGGAGTTTATCCAAATGATATATATGATGCATTTACTAAACATATTAATAATATAATAAGCATTATTGTAATTTTTTGGATTATTATTATTAATATACTTTGTTTCGCAGCTTATAATGAAATACGTAATATAATACCTAGATTAGCTTGTACTTGTTTGGCATTTTTTGTTATTTATAGTGTTATTGGTATTATTAGTATTATCAGTTATTTGTGTTAATTTTTTAATTATTTAAATATTTTTCCACTCAGCGTTTTACATATGTACAAAATTACAATAAAAGGTTTAGTTCAAGGCATAGGTTTCAGACCTGCCGTTTGCGTTATTGCAAAGCGAAGAAATTTAACAGGCTTTGTCGAAAATATCGGCACGGCTGTGCTTGTTGTGGCTTGCGGTGAGGATATTGAGGGGTTTATTGCTGAAATCAGAAACATTGAAAAAGCAAATATAACCGATATAAAAGTCAAAGAAACGCCATACCAACATTTTACTGATTTTTCTATCAAAGCAAGCGACAACGGAACAGTTAGTGTTATACCACCTGATGTTGGGGTTTGCGAGCATTGTTTAGACTATATACACGAAAATCCTTTTATATCCTGCAACCATTGCGGCTGTCGATATAGTGTCATTGAAAAACTGCCCTACGACAGGGAAAATACTACTTTGAAAGATTTTCCGCTTTGCGAGACTTGCTTAGAAAAATATAACAAACTCGACTCAAAATTCGGTTTTGCACAAGGTATAGTATGCCAAGACTGCGGATTGCACTTGATATATGAAAATGAAAGAGATATTAAGGCAATTGAAAAAGCCATTGAGGATATCAAAAACGGAAAAATAATTGCGGTTAAAGGTGTTGGTGGTTATCATTTGGCGGCATATCCATTTTTTGAGGAAACTGTTATTAACTTGAGAAACCTCAAGGGTCGTGAAACAAAACCTTTTGCTGTAATGTTTGATAATATTTCGGAGATTGAAAAGGTTTGTTTTGTAAATGAAACCGAGAAAAATCTGCTTGAAAGCGACCCTCGCCCCATTGTAATCCTCAAAACTAAGGATAATATTTTCGCTGAAAGTGTTGGTTGCGAATACCAATGCGGTGCGTTTTTGCCCTCAACGGGAATTGAGAAACTTTTAACAGAACAGTTAAAAGCTGTTATTATGACTTCTGCTAACCTCTCAAATTCACCTATTATTTACAAAGACGAGGATATTAAACCCCTAAATATACCTACACTTTACCATAAAAGGGAGATTATTCACCTCCTTGAAGACAGCGTTATGAAAGTAATTACCAATACACCACAAATTATCCGCCGTGCAAAGGGCTTTGTTCCTCTGCCAATTCCGCTGAAAACTGACAAAAAAGTCCTTGCTTTAGGCTCGGATTTAAAAGCTTGTTTTGCAATTTGCGACAAAGAAAATGCCTATCTTTCGCCTTTTTTCGGTGACCTTGAAAATGCTGAAGTTTTTAATATTTACAAAGAAACTATTAATGAATATTGTAAACTTTTTGATTTTAAACCTGAAATTATTGCTTGTGACCTCCACCCTCACTATCATTCAACAAAATTTGCTGAGAGTTTTAATCTGCCGATTGTAAAAATTCAACACCACAAAGCACATATTTTTTCAGTTATGGCAGAACACGGATTGAGTGAGTGTATAGGTGTTGCCTTTGACGGAACAGGTTATGGTGATGACGGAAATATTTGGGGCGGAGAATTTTTCACGGTTAAAGGCAAAAATATCACACGAGAACGACATTTGCCTTATGTAAAAATGCTTAAAGGAGCAGAAAAAAATGCCGAAAAAGCATATTTTTGTTATCACCCCGAAGAAGCCCCGGAAATAATCAAAAAGGCTTTGGAAAATAATATAAACACATATTTAACTTCAAGTGCAGGGCGACTTTTTGACGCAAAAGCCTATGAATACTGCAAATTAAAATATAATTCTTACGAGGGGGAAGTTGCAACAAAATTTGAGCAATTTGCACAAAACAACCAAAATGCTTATAATTTCCACAAACAAACAGCAGATTATATCATCAAAAACTGTTGTGAACTCTCGTCAAAATCCAACATTACAAACATTACCTTAATCGGTGGAGTTTTCCAAAATGCTCTCCTCCTCACTCTGATTAAAAAAAATCTCCCTCCGAACCTCTCTCTATTTCTCAACCAAAAAGTCCCACCCAACGACCAATCCATATCCCTCGGTCAACTTTTTTTGTTTTTAGTTTTCTGATAGTTCCTGTGGGGGTCTGCTCTCGAAGTTCCCTAATTCTTTTCATAGTTGGCAGTTTAGCTGACGTGGTTTGACTGTATATGAAAAAAGCACCTGTTCGGTGCTTTTTTCTTGCTTACTGTGTCGGATATTTGTTATTTTGAGCAAAAAGAAACTTTAAACTATCCAACCCTAAAAATAATTTGTTATAATCAGAAAAATAAC
This sequence comes from Oscillospiraceae bacterium, assembly GCA_031262245.1. Classification (GTDB taxonomy): domain Bacteria; phylum Bacillota; class Clostridia; order Oscillospirales; family Ruminococcaceae; genus BNZF01. The sequence goes on from JAISIJ010000101.1 coordinate 3,232, forward strand.
ACACCAGTCGTGACGATGTCAGCTAAGTCGCCAACTACCACAACCGATACGGAACTTCGATAGGTGCGGTTTCCTAAAGGAGGCAGATACTAAAGAAGTTCAAGTCGATAGCCTACTCCTCTTACGGTAATTATATTAACACTCGACTTGATATGGTCGAGCTTTTTTCGTAAGAAAGAGATATATACCTCTACATTATTATATTCCGCATCGCTGTCATATCCCCAGATTTTTTCAATTAACGTTTCTTTTGAGATAATATTAGTGGGATTACGTAAGAGTAAATCCATAATGGAAAATTCTTTAAGCCCTAATTTAACGGTATTTTCTTCAAATATCAAATCATAACTGTTAAGGTTAAGAGAGAGGTTGCCGTAATGCAAACAATTATCGTCAACTACAATGTCGGTGTTGCGGCGGTGTAATGCCCTTACTCTTGCAAGGAGTTCTTCCGTAAAAAAGGGTTTGGGGAGATAGTCGTCTGCTCCTAAGTCAAGTCCTTTAACCTTATCCGAAACTTCGTCCCTTGCAGTAAGCAACAGTACAGGGGTTTTAATTTTATTTTTACGCAGTTCTTTAAGAATATCAAAACCATTCATTTTCGGAAGCATAATATCCAAAATAATAACATCATAAATATCACTTAACGCATAATCATACCCGCTTTCCCCGTCATAGCAAGTATCAACGTTATATTTCTGTTTAATAAATATCTGTGTTAAAGCATTTGCCAAAGCTTGTTCGTCTTCAACAATTAAAATTCTCATATAATCATCACCTTAAATATATTTTACACATTCTATCATAAACTAATCTTAAATGCAATAAAATAGTACAAGTTAGTAAGAAGGTTGTGATTATTATCAAAAAACAGAGTTTTTTAAAAGGCAGTACAGTACTTATTGCAAGTGTTTTAATTGCAAAGGCAATATCTGCATTATTCAAAATACCCCTTACAAATATCTTGGGCGGTGTGGGCATTGGGTATTTTTCTTCGGCATATGGTTTGTTTTTGCCGTTGTATGCAGTTACCGCCGTGGGTTTGACAACAGCAGTTGCAAAATTAACCGCTGACAATATCGCATTGAAACAATATCGCAACGCAAGGAAAATTCGAGATGTTTCGCTGATAGGTTTTACAATTGCCGGACTTTTATGCACAATTTTGATTATTCTTGCGGCAAGACCATTTGCGGATTACATTGTAAAATCTCCGAAAAGTTACTTATCTGTTATGGTGCTTGCACCCAGTATACTCTTCGGGTGTATAACTGCTGTTTTCAGGGGATATTTTGAGGGATTAAGAAGTTTTACCCCCACAGCTGTTTCACAAGTTGTCGAGGCTGTTGTTAAGCTTGCAAGCGGACTGTTACTCTGTATATATGCCATAAAACAGGGGTATCCCATTGAAATTGTTTCTGCTTTTGCAATTGCCGGAGTAACACTTTCAACATTGGCAGGGCTTATTTATACCGCTTTTGCCTGTCGAAAAGACGGTTTCCCCACTTTAGATGACTATACCGAAAGAAAAAGAGTAATAATCAGAAAAATACTTAAAATATTTTTT
>JAISIJ010000169.1 GCA_031262245.1 Oscillospiraceae bacterium
GCACGGATTCGGCGTTCGCATATGCGGTAATCGTGTATATTTTTCCGTCATTTTCAAACGCCCGGTTGTAGGAAGTTGAGGTTTTATTTTCATTTTGCGTCACAGCACCATCTTTTTCGGTGTACACAAAAACGTTTGCATTTGCGATTTGCGAGCCGTTTTTATCAAAAATTGTAGCACCTATATTATTCGCCAAACAAAACTGAATCAGCATACTTTCCCAGTCGTTTTGAGGTGAATTTTCCAACTGTTTTGCAAAGGTTTTCGTGTTTGCGGTGACTTGCGAAAACAGTTCATTTTCGTATGTTTTCGGCATAAAAATACGCAACATTCCGAACATTAAAAAGCTGACCGCAAGCAAAATCAGAGCAATTCCTAAGAATATTTTTACGCTTAAATTGTTTTTAATTTTACTCATCAATTTTGTACCCGATTCCCCGAACAGTCACAATAAAATCCTCGCCGAGTTTTTTTCGGATTCGCATAATGTGGTTGTTCACGACTTTGTCGTCGCCGATAAAATCATAACCCCAAATTGTTCGGAGTAAATCATCACGAGTAAAAACCCTGTTTTTGTTCTCTAACAACAGTTTTAAAAGTTCGTATTCCTTGTAAGTAACGGGAATTATTTTGCCCGAAATTCGCACTTCGCAAGCGTTTGTATCAAGCGTAACATTGTTTTTTGATAAAATTTTTATGCCGGAAATGTTTTCAGATTGAACACTTTTTGGGGAATTTTTTCTCCGCAAAACCGCCTCAATTCGGCGAATAACAAGGTTAATTGAAAATGGCTTTGTGATGTAATCGTCAGCCTGCAAATCAAAACCTTTAATTTGATATTCCTCTTCTTCCAATGCCGTTAGCAAAATCACAGGCACATTTGACTCTTGCCTAAGCAGTTCAAGCGTTGCAAAACCGTCAATTTTCGGCATCATTATATCAAGCAAAACTAAGTCATATTTGTTATTTTTGAATATATTCAATCCCTCAATACCGTCATATGCACTGTCGGTTTCATAGCCGTATTCACGCAAAAATTCCGTCAAAATCTCCTGTATTTTCACTTCATCTTCAATGATTAAAATTCGGCACATATGTTCACTTCCTATCGCTGATTATAATCCGTCAAATTTTCTCTGCAATATATATTATATACCATTTTACAGGCAAAGTCAAGTTATTTTTTGCCATTGTTCTTGAAATCTATCAAAGTGATATAGTTTATCGTGTGATAAAATTTCACAAAAAAATAAAACTCCCACTTGTCGTTCTGTCGGAAATGTGTTATAATTAAATATATATCATTTTTGGCGAGATGTTGTAGTTTTTTGACGAAACACCCTCCCGACAAAACTTATTATTAAACCCACAATAATGTTATTTTTCACAAAATAATGCTTGATTTTTATGTTGGCATATGGTATAAATATAAGAAAGAAAAATTATTTTATAAAATATTTAGAGTTAAATTTGTATAATTATAAAAGCGTGAATAGAACTCGTGTCAATAGTACAAGAATTTGAAAAGTGCAGATACTGTCTGCAGATTTGAAGGCATTTTAATGCTGATGAATAATAATAATTGCTATTTCAAGGCATTGCAAAGCGTTAAAGAGCAAATTATATTGTTTGAAAATATCAATAAGGAGCAATATCATATGAATTGGACTGTCGCAAATTCACAAATAACAGAACTCAAAACCGTTGATAATACAGATTATTTTTACTTTACCGGGCAAGAATATTCTTGGGTAACTATGCCTCTTGACTTGGAAATAAAAAAAGGCGAAGTTTATATGTATAACTTTTGTTTTAAGAAGAAAAGTTCTCACCCGATTACGAGAGTGTTTATAATAAACAGTCAAAATAAATCTCAGGAAGTTTGGCGTGGAATTGTTAAAAATGATGAATACATTGACGCAAAAGGTGCTTTTTTTGCCAATCTTGACGATGCCAACAGATTTATGTTTACTTCAACCGACTTCAAAGGTGAAAATTCCTATATAACTTTTGAAAAAATTGAATTTTCACAGTCAACTTTACCTGTAACAAATTATCAAGGTGGGCAAATTTACGGCGAAAATAATAATATTATTAAAGTGACACCCAATTCTGTCCTTAAAATGGGAAAAAATTCAAAATTAATCGTTGCGGGGAAATTGGTACTCGGTTTCGGTACTTGTTCGGGACACGAAACTACTGTGCTTCAGGTTCGTGATAACGGCACTATGATTGTTAACGGTACTTTTCATATAAATTTTGGAAGTTATATAAATATTTTCGGCGGCACTTTAACTGTGGGCGGCGGTATGTTAGGCAGAAATTCAAATATATATACTATTAAAAACACAGTTATCGGCAACAATTTTTTAAGTGCCGCAAATACCCATATAACAGATACTTCCAACCATAAAATTTTTGATATGACAACGGGTGAACGTATATCGGTTGCAAAACGACCGATAACAATAGGTCAACACGTTTGGTTGGGTTTGGGGACTTCTATATTAAAAGACGTAAATATCGGTCATAATAGTGTTATCGGTGCGAGAAGTGTTGTCACTAAAAATGTTCCCTCACATTGTATTGCTGTGGGAAATCCCGCAAAAGTTATAAAAGAAAATATAGACTGGAAAGCTTAAAATATTTTTGTCTATCATTAAGATTATATTTTGTGCGTATCCCATAACGGCACCCAAAATCAATCGGATTTAGTAGTATAATATCCAATAGTCGGAGTAATTAAAGCAGAATCAATAAGTTTATCAAACGCAAGATGAGGAATATAACGGCGATTAAAGCGATAACAAAATTCGT
>JAISIJ010000122.1 GCA_031262245.1 Oscillospiraceae bacterium
ACTTGACTTTTTCAAAAAAAACGAGTACAATAAATAGTAAACGAACGTTTTTCAAGTTGAACGACTATATAAATATTTTACTGAAAATAACATAATGTTTGCTCCGAAAATAAAAGAAAAATAAAAAATCCGACACATTGCTTTACTCAATTGTATTATAAACAGAGGTGATATTAATGCACTCTTTATTGCGTACGAATAAAGATATAGAAGAAATTTATAACCGGCAAATGAAAATGGTATACCGTATTTGCTATGGATATATGAAAAATCAGCACGATACCGAAGATGCAGTTGCAGATACTTTCTGTAACCTTATTTCAAGCCATATCGTCTTTGAAAGTGATGAACACGAAAAAGCTTGGCTTATTCGTGCTTGTTCCAATGTCTGCAAAAACAAACTTAAACACTGGTCACGTACTAATGAAAATATCGACGACCACTCCGATTTGCAAACTGAAGATAGTATTGACGATACCCTGAAAATCGTGCTGGAGTTACCCGATAAATATAAAACTGTTGTTTATATGTATTACTATGAGGAATATACCTCTGCGGAAATAGCCGAAATACTCCAAAAACCTAAGTCCACTATCCGTAATTATTTATCGGAGGCAAGAAAAGTGTTGAAAAAGAAATTAGGTGATTTAAATGAATGAAAAAAATAAATTAAAAAAAGCTTATGAAACTATTACCCCGGATGAGGAAACACAAAATCGTATCTTTGACTTAATCGGAGAAAAGCTGGATGTGGATTCCGCCGGATTTACCTCCTCGGAGAATGATTTTTCGGAAAATTCATATGATACTGAATTAATTCAGGATGAAATGATTCAGTATGACGGCTTGATTTCAAGCCGTCCGCATTCCAATAATGTTCTGAAGATAAAAATGTGGAAGAAACAGATTACTGTAGTTGCCGCTTGTTTTGCGTTGGTAATAGGCGGAATTGTACTATTTAAAGATGTGTTGCCACAATTCGGTTCAAAAAGTGAAACAAACTATAGCTTAGCATCTTATTCCGATGTTCCCCCGAAAAGCTATGCAGATACACCCGCTAAAAATTCAGCCGAATCATTCGACGGTGAAGTACCTACAGGAATGGAGAGAAGTGGAGCTACCGTAGGTTCTCCTACTGGTTTTGCAACCAATGGTGCTATCGGCGGATACGAAAACCACTCCGGTGATATTGCACAAAACCCTGTAGAGGTAAGTCCCACAGCCGGAATGTTAACTGCCGGAAGTATTGACGATATTGGCGATATGAAACATTTCAAAGAATATCTCTCCCAAACACAGAGTTATTGGGATTTCCCCTCGGAATATTTTGAAAACCCCACCCCTACCCTAAATTCCTCTAAACTCGACCTTATGTTTATGATTGATACTACAGGTTCTATGGGCGACGAACTCTCCTACCTGCAATCTGAATTAACAGATGTTATTCAGCGTATTCGCACTGACAACGGTCAACTTCCCATTCGACTTTCTGTTAATTACTACCGTGACAGCCAAGATATTTATACCGTTAAATCCAATCCTTTTACAACTAATATTTCCGATGCTGTATCTGAAATGAAAGAACAATCTGCCGATGGCGGAGATGACTGGGAAGAGGCTGTTGATTTAGCGTTGGAGAATGCAATAAGCGAACACAGTTGGGACAGTTCTGCAACAAAACTGCTTTTTATCGTGTTAGATGCTCCGCCCCATTCTACAGCAAAAGCAAAAGAGAGAATTTTAAACACGGTTCTTTCAGCAAAGGAACAGGGAATTGTAATTCTGCCGATAGCGGCAAGTGGTATTGATACCACTACCGAACGTCTTTTACGTCAATTAGCCGTAACTACCGGCGGAACATACCAGTTTCTCACCGACGACAGCGGTATAGGTGATTCCCACACTACTCCCACTGACACAAACTATGAAGTGTTGCCCTTAAATGATTTGCTCGTTGAAATTGTGAATAAATATCTGGGTAATTCAAAGGTAGTATCAACAGAAACACCGGAAAATCCAAACCAAATCCAAAATTAGCATAAAAAAAGAGAGAGGATTACTCTCTCTTTTTTTATGCCAAAAAACTCGAAAAAATTTGAAAAACCTATTGCTTTTTGCAGGAATATATGTTATAATTAAATATAAATATTTTTTATATGTTAATTTAATCCAAATGATGTAAGTATTTATTAAAAATTTACAAAAGACTCTTGACATTGTTATTTAAATATTAAAAAAGGTTAGACCTGTCCTACTACTCTGTTTTTTTTGCATATAGATACAAAAAAGCAGGGGCTTGTGGGGGGCGGAGCCCCCCACTCTCTATAAAAAGGGTGCGGTGGCGACAGCCACCGCCGTGATAAAATAGCAGAAAAGAAAGTATTAGTACAGGTCTGGTGTTTTAAAATTAATCGACTATATTATATTGCCACCGATATTTAATTGGTGGAGCAATACAAGGAGATAAAAAATGACCATAAAGTCGAAGATTTTAGTCCCTATGACGATTATTTCGTTTATAATGGCACTTATAGTTTTAATATCCGGAATTATCGTCTTTAATAGTTACATTGACGAAACTATGACAGAAGAAGTCGGTACATTCTCAGAACAACTTGAATACCAACTGGACTCATTATGGGACTCGGCAACGCTTTCTTCCGCAATGGTTGCCAACGACTTGGACATCAGACAAGCACTCGCCGCTAATGACCGTGACA
>JAISIJ010000144.1 GCA_031262245.1 Oscillospiraceae bacterium
ATCGTATTTTGCAGAATATACGCCGTCTCCTTGAATATCATCTCCATAGGTAGCATAATTACCATTATCGTAGAATACAGCAACAGGAACATCATTTTCATACAAAGTTATATTAGCAGACTCTTCAAGTGTACTAAGGTAAAAATAAACTGTATCGCTGTCCGTACCAACTAATATTTCTTTTGTATTTGTTGTTAAATGGTTATCAGAAATTAAAGTTTCTTTATAAACCACCTCTGTAAGTGAAATATCTTCTATCATCGGTTCGCCGTTTTTAGTAGCTTGGAAACCCAAAATAACACTTGAATTAGGTGCTACAATCCCGGTATACGTTCCTTTGAACGTATAATTGCAATTCCCGTTATCAACGCAATCAGCCGCCCAACTTGTCGTAACTTCTGTAATTGAGAAGTTGCTGTCAAATGTTAATTCCCACCACTCAATAGGTTTATCCGTTTCATTTGCAAGTATAATTTCACCATTGAAAGAAGTATTCCAATCACTTACTACGTTTAATGTAGCTGTAAACCCAGATTGTTTCTCAACACGTTCTTGACATAATGACATATTTGCTGGAATACCTGTGAAGTTTGTTAATGTGTAGCCAAAATATATCGAATCGTTAGGAGCAATATTTGCATTACTTCCTACATTACGAATATATGCTGTACCAGAATCCGTTTCAACGATTACGGCATTCCAAATGTCAATGATATCCCCACAAAAATCGTCATATGAAAGCATCCAGTTTTTAATTGTTTCCGACCCAGTGTTAGTTACCGTTACATTAATACTTTGATTCGCACCATAAGTGGAATTTATCGTATAATCTACCGTGTAATTGTCATACTCGAAAGTTGCACCATTTGAATCTGCCGAAACTGTTATTGATATCGTGGTGATTATACTCAATAATATACAAACAGAGGTAAGAATCGACATAATTTTTTTGATTTTTGATTGTAACATAATAGACCGTCCTTTCCATTACTTTTAACATAAATTTTGTTTAAATTTCATTCTATGCTAATTTTTTAACAAGCTTTTTACGTTCTGTAAGTAGTTATTTTACAAGAACAAAATTAGTAGCCCATTGGACTCAACCCTATTCTGAATTTAATCACGTTAATCTTTTTTTAATTCTTTCAGTCTTGCTTCGAGATTTTTCGGTTCTTTTGCTTGATGATAGTGCCAAGAAGAAGCACTACCCGCTGAATTTACAGCAGTTTCAAGTCCCATTTTAGCAATAACATTAAGAATTATCTCTTTTGCGTTTTTCATTACACATTCTCCTTCCTTAATTTTTCTATTATCATAGATATACTGACTGAAAAAATAGATATATCTAAGACTAAATAATAATTTATTTTATAAATATATAAAATGTAAGAGATACTTGTAATAAATAGTAATATCCCCAAACTAAATTTTTTATATTTCTTTCTTTTTATATTATTTAATGGTTTGTTTATATTTTCTATGGGACTTAAAATAAAGATAGTAGCTAAACCTATCAAACAAACAGCGGTATGCAACCATATATTATTAGAATCAATAGTTTTTATTAAAAATATCATTATAATCACGTTAAGTGCAAAAAACGCATTACATTTTAAGTAGGTATCAGCGTGATACCCTCCCGAAAATTTTCTTAACATTATAAATGTAATCATAAATATTGATACTGCTATTAATTCCGAGGAAATCATACCGATTATCAAAGCGACAAGTACAGATATAAAATTTGAAATCATAAGTTCAAACCCATAGGTATAAATATCCAGTTTGTTTTGTTCGATTATGTTTTTTTTTCGTAAGTAATCGGCAATATTTTGTGCAACATCTGTTATCATAGACAAAATCCCCCTATGTATTAATTATACATAGGGGGATAGTAATTTGCAATACGTTTGTCGAGTTTGGTATCAATTTTGTCGAGTTTGGTAATCTTCCTCGTTTTTAAGTTTATCCGAAAGGGAACAGCGAGATTTTTTTAACCAAATATCGGCTATAAAGTAACCATTTTGTTCATAAAATGTTTTCATTCCGTCATATTTTTCTACAATTTCATCAACTGAATACAATCCTATTCCGTGTGTCCCTGTTCCTTTTTTTGTAGTTTTAAGTTTAGGATTATCTTTGAGTACAGAGTTTTCAATCCGATTTTTTACCAAAACACAAAGATAATTTTTTTCATAATAAAGGCTTATTATTATATTGGGATTTTTAACATTCATACTTGCTTCAATTGCATTATCAAGCAAATTAGAAAGAAGAACGCATATATCAATTTCGTCAAAATCCGAAAAGTCGTTTTCAACCGAACATTTAGTGGTTATTCCGTTCTTATGACAATGATTGATTTTAAAATTTAATAATCCTCCGATTATTCCGTTTTCAATAATTATATATTTGAAAATATGTGTTTCATATTCTTTGAGTAAGTTACGCAAATATTCTTCGGCTTTATCATAATTTTTATTATCCATAGACCCCAAAAGAGTCAGCAAATGATGTTTAATATCGTGTTCGGCTTTTTTTATTTCCTGACTTATACTTCCTGTATTTTCAAGCAATGTTTTTTGCTGTTCCAATTGAATATTCAGCAGAGCCATTTTTAAATCTTTATCAGTTTCTTTTGAAATTCTTTTAAGCATATAAAATACAAATACATACAACAGAATAATACATAAAGTTATGAAAAGATAAGCATTAGTAGGACTTATACGATTAATCTGAACATCAATTAACGCAATACCTATAAAGCAAGCGACAAAAGAAATTACAACTAAAATTAATACCTCTGATTTTTTTAAGCTTGTTTCTTTTTTTCGGAAAATAAAAAGAATTATTCTCAATACTAAGTATAAGATTATTTTTGAACAGAAAAGAGCGACTAATCGAGCAATACCGTTTTCTGAAAATATAAAATCATTTTGTTCGCCTGTAACAGAACGCAGTAAAAATGTTATTGCTATATTTATAGGTAAAATTATTTCAAAAGAACAGATTGTCCAGAATATTTTATTACCCGTTTTTCCCTTTAAACAGACAAATGAATATATTACAAAAAGCAACAGTGTCGTAAAGTTAAATGCTTCATAAGAATATATAAAATTTGTAAATAGTGTTACATATGAAGTTATTATTAACAAAAACAGAGCATTAAGCCAATGCTTTTTACTTGAATCATATTTCGGAGTAAACATATTCGATAAGAAGTAAAGTATAATAAAATTCTCGACAGCAGTAGCCGTAACTTCTATTACGTTCCACAATAAATTCATTGCATTCTCCTTGAAAAAAATTGCATTTTTTCTTTAACGGAATTGATATTTTTTCGGCTTATCGGCAAGTTTGTACCATTGGTAAGAACTACGCTGTTTCTCTCAATAGACTGAATAAATTTATAGTTTACAATATAACGGTTATGAATTTTTATCATACCATACCCGGAATATTTTTCGTCAAAACAACTGATATTTTCTCTGTGCAGAATTCTATTAGAATTTAAAAAGTAAATGTATATATAATGGTCATCGCTTTGTACATAAGTAACATCGGAAAGATTTATATATTGTATTTTATTGCCTGAATCGAGTGCTATAGAAATATTTTTTTGTGATACCCGTTGCAAAATCGAATCAATGGTATCTTCTATTTCTTCCTTAAAAAATCTTTTTCTGATGTATCCGATTGCTTTAAACTTATACGCTTTAAAAACAAATTCTTCGTGATTGGTTACAAAAACCAATTCGCAATTGCTCATTTTCTCGTTTAATATTTTTGCCGTTTCAAAACCATTTAAATTAGGCATATCAATATCAAGAAAAATCACATCAAAAACGACTTCGGAATTTATTAATTCCTCTGCATTATTAAAAATTTTCAGCTCACTTGAAATATCTGTTTCAATCAATTTTCTTTCAAGAGTTTCTTTTATATATTTCAAATCAGTTATTTCATCATCACAGATTGCAATTTGTAACATTTTAATTACCTCATATATTCTTTACTAATGTCATTTTGCTACCATACATATTATATCACTTTCCCATTAACAAGTCAAGTATATTTTGTCAATATTACACAAGTTTCGTCATTCTTCATTCTGTTCTTCTTTAATCAAATTCTGCACATAAAACCCACCCAAAATTTGTTATGCGATAGAGATATGGTAAATAAATCTAAATTTAAGCAAAAAAACACCCACACAAATAAAATCGACTTGTTTTAGTCAATTTTATTTGTATGGGTGCGTTAAATTGCTGAAAAAATAATAGAGTTATACTTATTTCATCTGATATTA
>JAISIJ010000173.1 GCA_031262245.1 Oscillospiraceae bacterium
ATTTACAGTGCCGCATATAACTTTGGTGGAGAAATATGGCTTGTATCAAGACTGAGCGGTGCGATTACAAAATGGACAGAAAAAACAAATACTTTTGAAAAATATGAAATTAATATTGATGGTTTCTGTAATCCCTTTGCTGAAATGAATAAAATGGCTTTTGATGAAGATAAGCATCTTTTTGTACATAATGATTGGTTGTATCTGTTTGCGGTTTACGCTAATATGTGCGTTCGATTCAACTTTAAATCACAAATTTTCGAGAGACTTACCGAACTTGATGAATACTGTGAATATCCTGACACCGATCAACGTACAGCCATTACGGATGGTATGGAAATTGAGGGGGACACCGTTTATCTTTCAAACAGATATAAATATATTCTTGAATATAATGCCGAGAACAGAAAAACAAGAATTGTACCGATGCGTCCTGAATGGTCAAAATCGGAAATTGAAATACTAAATTCGCGCTTTATAGATGCATTGTGCAAACAATAATTACAGTATCTGTAGAAATAATACTTTTGTGAAAATAGGGAGAAATTATGAAAATCGGAATTATGTCGCTTTACTATAAGACATACAATTACGGCGCGCAACTTCAGTCTTACGCACTTCAAAAAGCTGTTCATAGCCTCGGCTTTGATTCTGAATTAATCAGATATAACTGGCAAAATGCAGACATTGAAAATTTCTATCAAACGCGTTTTAATAATATTGATAAATTCCGCGAATTTTCATTTAGTATTCCGCACAGTACTAAGCTTTATGACCCGAAAAATATTCATCAATCAAACGCGGATTATGACATTTTTATTTGCGGCAGCGACCAAATTTGGGGTGTGACGCAGAGTATGCCGCGCTATATTTTGCCGCATATGTGTCTGTCTTTTACCGATGAAGAAAAAGTAAAGTTTTCATACGGCGCAAGTTTTGGAGGCGCGAAGATTACAACCGACCGAATACCGATTTTTAAATACTGGGGTTCAAAGCTGGACACAATTTCTATGCGTGAGCAAAGTGCAGTACAGTACATTGAAGATATTACCGGGAAATCTGCCGTTTCTGTTTTAGACCCTACATTTTTGCTTGAAAGAACCGAATGGGAAAGCCTTATAAATTCAGATACAGATGATGAAGATTATATCTTTGTTTATAATATAGGCGGAAACCGCGAACTTGAAAAAGCGGCAACGACACTTTCTGAAAAAATCGGTTGTACTGTAAAAACAATAGCCTATTCCGGCGAAGAAGAAGCCGGACCGATAGAGTTTTTAAAGCTTATAAAAAATGCGAAATATGTTCTTACAACTTCGTTTCACGGAACTTGTTTTTCGATTATTTTTGAAAAGCAGTTCTATACGTTTCCTGTAGATAATGTACAATCTGATTTTTCAAAAAATGTCAGGATTAAAGATTTGCTTAAAAAAATAGACGAACAATCAAGATTCATCGTCTTTGCCGATGAGGTAGATTTTGACACATCGATAGATTATAAAAAAGTCAATGCACATATAGCAACTGAGAAAGTCAAATCATTGGAATTCTTGAGAAATTCTATCGAATATAAAAAAGAGTTGCCGAAAAGGGTTATTCCTTTAAAAAAATGTTGTTCATGCGGAGCTTGCGTTTCTGTTTGTCCGCAAAAATGTATATCCCTTGAAAAAAATGATTTAGGTTCTTTTTATCCGATAATAAATGAAAATAAATGCATTGAATGCGGTTTGTGTCGTGAACATTGCGGTATAAGGAGCAACGAAAACATCAATAATGACAAGAAAATTTGTTTTGCGGCAGTTAATAATGATATAGAAATCAGAAAGCAAAGCAGCAGCGGCGGTACATTCTCTGCTCTTGCAGGATATATAATTGAACAAAACGGCGTCGTTTTCGGAGCAAAATATGACGACAATTTTAACGTTGTTCACGCTTCCACCGAAACTATTGAAGAACTGTCAAAACTAAGGGTCAGTAAATATGTTGAAAGCGATTTAGGAGAAACATTCAAACAAACAAAAGATTTTTTAGAGCAAGGAAGAATCGTTCTATATTGCGGTTGCGGTTGTCATATAAATACACTGAAATCATTTTTGGTAAAGGACTATGAAAATCTCTTTACTGTCGATTTGCTTTGCGGCGGCGTTCCGGCTCGAAAAATCTGGGATTTATACAAAACCGAACACCAAAAACGTTTCGGAGAACTAAAAAAAATCAATCATAGAACCAAACAATTAGGTTATCTTAATACTGACGGCAGAGCAACTATTTCTTCAATAACAGCTTCCGGTGTTACAACAACCGACCCTGCAGAAGATTATTATATGTCGTCAAGGTACAACTTTTTCCGTAAAGACTGCTATTACTGTGATATAAAGAGAGATAATCACTGCGCGGATTTATCAATCGGCGATTGTATCGGAAGCTTTTTTGAAGAATTTGATGACGGATACGGACTAAATGTCGTAATAATCAGAAACGACAAAGGAGAAAATCTGTTTGAGGGCGTAAAAAACAATATTACATCAACTCCTGTTTCGTATAAAGATATATGTTTTTCAAATTCGATGATTGAGCAGAGCTTTGTTCCGTTCGCTTGGAGCGACTATGAAATCGCGTTATTAAATTCAAATAATATGCTTGAAGTTTTCTATGAAAACAAAAGGTGTAAAGACATTTGGAGTTTAGATGAAATTAAACGAAAATTTAATAATGAAGTAAAACGCAATTCAATTTATTTAAAAATCCTTAAATATCAGATGTATAACTGTGTTTTAGATGACGAACCATTTATCAATGGAAAAGTCGTAATTTACGGAGCCGGAAAAATCGGTCGTGTACTTGTTGATTGTTGCAGAAATGAAATCGTTGCTTGTTTTCTCGAATCAACTGATAGACTTAAAAAGGTTGACGGACTATCTGTATATGGCATCGGAAGTAACGAAATTGAAAAGATAATGAGCGACAGCAACACAACCATAATCATTACTCCTGTATGGGATTTTGAAGATATTTATCAAAACATTCACAACAAATTCCCGAATGCGAATATTGTTTCTGTTGAAAAGGTGGTCGAAAAACTTTGGGAGTAACACCGCTTGTAAGTATCATTTCGCCGTGCCATAACGGTGAGGAATATGTCGGAAGAATGCTTGATTCGATATTGGCGCAAACATATACACATATTGAAATGATTTGTGTTGATAATGGTTCGGAAGACAATACTGCTGAAATTATTGAATCATATTCACCGAAATTTGAAGAGAAAAATATGTCCTTAAAGTTAATGCGGCAGGATGATCAAGGACCGGGAGGCGCTCTCAATAACGCCCTTAAGTATGTAAACGGTGATTATCTTTGTTGGATTGATTGTGATGATTTTTTAACCGAAGATTCTGTTGAAATTAAACTTAATATACTCGAAAATAGCGACGAATACGGAATTTGTTCCAGTGATTATTACTATGTCAACGAAGACAACCTTTCTAAAATACTGAGAAGAGACATTGAGAAAAGCGGACATTTAAATTATCAGAAAAACCAGTTTATGCTCTGTCTTACACGAGTAGGCTCTGGAGCTCCTTTGCGGCATATGATAAGAATGCGCTATTTCGATAAAATAAATCCCAAACGTGAAATATATAATTGCAGATATGGTCAAAATAAGCAGATGTTATTGCCTATATATTACCATTATCCTCGTTATTATATTGATAAGCCTCTCGGTTACTATGTTATAAGAAGCAATTCGTGTTCACATATTATTCGCACCAATGAAGAGAATAAGCTTTTATATAACGAGTTTATT
>JAISIJ010000183.1 GCA_031262245.1 Oscillospiraceae bacterium
GAGTATTTTTCCCGCAATTGCCGAGAGTTACACAAAAAAAGATAATGTTGCTTTAAAGAAACATATTGAAGATGTTCTCTTTGCCACAATGTTTATTGCCGCTCCCGGCGGTTTCGGATTATATGTCTTAAGCAAGCCCATTTTGCTCCTCCTTTTCCCCACACGCTTGCCTGAAGTTGAAATTGCATATAATTCCCTTGCTTATTTGGGAATAGGTGTAATACTCTGTTGTATATCATATCCTGTTTTTTGTATATTACAAGCAGTAGGCAGAGCGGATATCCCTTTAAAAATTATGCTTGCAGGGGTTGTTGTCAAATTAATCTGCAATGTGTATTTAATTCCCATTCCGAAATATAATATCGACGGTGCGGCAATAGGAACTGTTTTGTCATATGCCGTAATATGTATACTCTCGTTTTTAGCTTTAAAAAAAGTATTTAAAATAAAATTAAACAGCCTTAAAATACTCTGGGCTCCTGTTTATGCGGGTATACTTTGCGGTGTTACGGCTATGTTGGCTTATAGTTTTCTGCATAAACTCCCTGTGCTCTTCGCTTTACCCATTGCAATAGGTTGCGGTGGATTTATTTACCTATTATCCTGTTCTTTGATGTCATTACCCTTTATTAAGAAGAAAAAATAAAGTTTTTTGAAAAAAATTTGACAATCACCTTGTTTTGAGTATAATAGACAGAACAGGGTGATATAATTATCATACGACTGTTTAAAAGTATATATTCAAAAAAGGAAATAGATGTTTAAAAGAAGTATTTTAGCCGGTTTAATGATAGCCTTAGCAATGGTTTTATATACCAAAACTTTGACTTTAAGCAATACTTTCGGTTCTGATTTATATAAAATGGCAGGAGCAGTTATATTTGCTTTCGCTTTAACATATGTAAAAGAACAGGGACTGCCTTTATTTACAGGTAAAACAGGTACGGATTTTTCCCAAAAAGCTCTTTGGGCTGTTGTTTTACCCTTTAATCTGATAGGCTCGGCTCTTATTGCAATTCCCGCAACCTTTTGCGGTTATAAAGATTTTGAAATACTTTATAATGCAACTGTAAACGATACTCCCGAAAATATGCTTTTTAAAGCAATTTTATGCGGTGCATTAATGCGGGTTGCTTGCAGTTCCTCAAGTGTTTATGTTACAATAGGTTGTGTTTTTGCCTTTTTAATGTCAGGGTTTTATCACAGTATTGCACTTTCTGCGGTATATTTTGCCAACCTTTGCACCAATGCCGATTTTAACCTCGGCAGATATTCAATGTTGATAGCAATAGCGGTTGTCGGTAACTTCTTGGGAGGTTGTTTAATTACATTCCTCAAAGACGAAAAATTGGTATTTAAGAAATAAGGAAATAAAAAATGAGTAAATTATCCGCATATGAAAAATTATTATTAATAAGAAACAAAGACCGCCCCATTGCAAAAGATTATATTGAAGAGATTTTTGACGAATTTACGGAAATGCACGGCGACAGACTTTTCGGTGACGATAACGCAATAATAACAGGCATAGGTCGTTTGAATAATCGTCCCGTTACGGTTATTGCGGAAACAAGAGGGCATAATCTTAATGACAATAAACGTACAAATTTCGGTATGCCGCACCCCGAAGGTTACAGAAAAGCTCTTCGTGCCGCAAAACAGGCAGAAAAATTTCACCGTCCTGTTATATGTTTTATTGATACTCCCGGTGCTTTTTGCGGCATTGATGCCGAAAACAGAGGGCAGGGAGAGGCTATTGCAAAGAATATCGCTGAATTTATGACACTTAAAACGCCTGTTGTTTCTGTTGTAATCGGAGAAGGCGGCAGCGGCGGTGCTTTAGCGTTAGGTGTTTGCGATGTTTTGCTTATGTTGGAAAATTCATTGTATTCCGTTATTTCGCCGAGAGGTTTCGCCTCCATACTCTGGAAAGACCCCTCAAAAGAAAAAGAGGCTTGCGAGATACTTAAAATTACAGCAGAAGATATGTTAAATTTCGGTATTTCAGATGGAATTATTCCCGAAGTGCCGATGGGTATTGATTTATATGCTATATCAGAAAACATAAAAGAAACATTAACAGAAAAAATTAATGAAATTTCTGAAAAACCTATTGACGAGTTGTTAAATAGCCGTTATACTAAGTTTCGCAGTATAGGCAGTTTTGAGTTCAACTGATTATTCGGCTAATTATAATTTTCTAATAAACCATAAAAATGGGTTTAATAAAAAGTAAAAAACTAAAAAAAGGGGTATTTAAAATGTTTGAAAAAGTACAGGCTATAGTTGCAGAGCAACTGGGAAAAAAACTTGAGGATGTTAAACTCGAGAGTTCAATTGCCGAGGATTTAGGTGCAGATTCTTTAGATATCGTTGACCTTGTTATGGATATCGAAGAGGAATTTGATGTTACCATTCCAGATGAAAAAGTTGAACATATGAAAACAGTTGAAGATATTGTTAAACATCTTGAGGCTGAATTAGGCAAAGCTGAGTAATACTTTTTTCAGCAAGTCCATTATTAATGGATTTGCTGTACATAATGTTGACGGTAACAGATTTATACAATTACTTTTGACATAAAAGCACTTCTCTTTTTACTGAGAGCGGCAACCCCGCGGAAAGGAAAGTAAAAATATGACAGTAAAAAACATTGCCCTTGCAGGACATAACGGTGAGGGTAAAACAGCACTTGCAGAGGCGATTTTATTCAAAGTGGGTGCAATTGACAGGCTCGGTGCGGCAACTTCCGGCACAACCGTAATGGACTTTGACCCCGAGGAAACAAAACGTGTTTTCTCTATTAATACAGCTATTGCAACTTTTGACTTGAAAACAGAAAACGAAACTCAAAGAATTAATCTTATTGATACTCCGGGTATGTTTGACTTTGCAGGCGGTATGTATGAGGGTGTTACAGCGGCTAACACGGTTATTATTCCTGTTTCCGCAAAAAGCGGAGTTAAAGTCGGAACAAAAAAGGCTTTTAAACTTGCAACAGATTTAGGTAAGTCAAAACTTATTGTTGTCACAAAAATTGACGACCCAAACGCAAACTTTTACAATACCCTTACAGACCTTAAAACAGAATTCGGTGCAAGTATTTGCCCTGTTATAGTTCCTGTTATTAAAAA
>JAISIJ010000202.1 GCA_031262245.1 Oscillospiraceae bacterium
ATCACCAAAGCACGCACAACTCTTTTGCGTGACCAAGGAGCGGTACTTTCACCTTTCAATGCTTTTATGTTTATCCAAGGATTAGAAACACTTTCACTCCGTGTTGAACGTCATATTGAAAATGCGTTGAAAGTGGTAAAATTCCTTTCCGAAAGCAAAAAATTTAAGAAAGTAAATCACCCTTCACTTCCCGACCACCCCGACCACGCACTTTATACAAAATATTTTTCCGAAAGAGGAGCGGGTGTTATTTTCACCGCTGAATATGACGGCACACAAGAAGAAACCCTTGCATTTATCGACCGTCTGAAACTATTCTCACTCCTTGCCAACGTTGCAGATTTAAAATCCCTTGTAATTCACCCGGCAACAACCACCCACTCCCAACTCAGCGGTGACGCTCTTCTTGCCACAGGTATTACCCCCTCCACAATCCGTTTCAGTATAGGTACAGAACACATCGACGACATTTTATTTGATATCTCCTCTGCCCTGTAAATCACACCTCCCGAAGTTCCGTAGTAGTTTTCATAGTTGACACTTTAGCTGACGTTACCACGACAGGTGTGTTGTTTGTCTGATTGTGACTGATTATTTTTAGGTGTTGGTTAGTTTTAATTTTCTTGCTTTCTAAAATAACAAATATCCAACTCAGTAAGCTGAAAAAATCCCCTTTGAAAAAGGGGATTTTTATATCCAGTTAAACCAAAGCCTGAAAAATGCCAACTACAAAAATAACTACGGAACTTCGAGAGGTGTAACCCACAGGAACTAAGAGAAAATTAAAAAAGTTACAAGGTGGTTAAACGGTAGACGAAGTTGTAGAGATTTTTGAGAGTTTTAGAGTATGTATGAGAGGGTTATTTTTTAATGTAAGTATGTGTAAATAAAGGAGAATAAAAATGATTATTAAAGAAAGCTTTTTAACGAAAAATAATTGCTATTTGGCGGGTAAAACGATTGAGGTTAAAGGGTTGATGTTACATTCTGTTGGGGTAAATCAACCGAATGCAGAAGTTTTTGTGAATAATTGGAATAAGTCAAAACCAGACGGCAGAGAAGTTTGTGTTCACGCTTTTATTGAACCTGATAATGTATTCCAGACTTTGCCTTGGAATATGAAAGGGTGGCATAGCGGTGGAAACGGGAACAATACCCATATCGGTATAGAAATGACAGAACCCTCAACGATTAAGTATATCAGCGGAAGTAAATTTTTAGACAATAACCCTGCGTTGACAAAATCTCACGTTATTAAGACTTATAAAACCGCCGTGGAACTTTTTTGCAAAACTTTGTAAAGATTATAAGCTTAATCCTTTAAATGACATTATTTCGCATAATGAGGGGTATAAATTAGGCATTGCAAGCAATCATGCCGACCCCGAGCATTTATGGGCAAGTTTCGGCTTGACAATGCAACAATTCCGAAAAGATGTTCAGACAAAAATGAACGAAAAAGTTGAAGATAAAAAACTCTATCGTGTTCAAGTGGGGGCATTTGCGGTAAAGGAAAATGCAGAAAATTTCTTGAAAAAACTTAAAGCAGAGGGCTATGATGCTATTATAGTATAGTCACAAAAAAATAAAAACTCTCTCAAAATAACAAATATATAACACAGTTACGCAAGAAAAAAGCACCTAAAATAGGTGCTTTTTTTATATCCAGTTAAACCAATGTCAGCTAAACTGCCAACTATGAAAAGAACTACGGAACTTCGATAGGTGCTGTTCCCTAAAAAAAATAGAAAACCAAAAAAAGTTAAACCAAAGCCTAAAGAACGCCAACTATGAAAAGAATTAGGGAACTTCAAGAGGTGTAATACTCTAAAACGAATAGAAAACTAAAAAAGAAAATTAAAGACAAGCTTTGCGGGAGAGGTTTATACGACCTTGTTTGTCTATTTCCATAATCATTGCGGGGAATTCATCGCCGATTTTACAGAAATCTTCAACTTTTTCAACACGAGTGTTGTCGAGTTTGGAAACGTGAACTAAACCCTCTTTACCGGGGGCAAACTCAACAAAAACACCGAATGACATAATGCGAACAACACGGCAGTTGAAAATTTGACCTACTTCGGGGTCGGAAACGATAGCTTTAATTGTAGCAAGGGCTTTTTCTGCGTTTGCTCTGTTAACACCGGCAATAAATACTTTGCCGCCGTCTGCCTCTTCAACAATTTCAATGGTAACGTTATTGTCAGATTGAATTTTTTGAATAACCGCTCCGCCTTTACCGATAACTTCACGGATTTTGTCGGAGGGAATAGTAATTTGTATCATTTTAGGTGCAAATTCGGAAACATCTGCACGAGGACGGTCGATAGCTTTTAACATAATATCGTCAAGTATATAAAGACGTGCTTTGCGAGTTTTTTCAAATGCCTCTTTGATAATATCCATTGTAAGACCGTCAACTTTAATATCAACTTGAATAGCAGTAATACCGTAATGAGTACCGCCTACTTTAAAGTCCATATCGCCGTAAAAGTCTTCCAATCCCTGAATATCAACCATAGTATTCCAAGAACCGTCCGGCATTGTGATTAAACCACAGGAAATACCCGCAACAGGAGCTTTAATCGGCACACCTGCGTCCATCAATGCAAGGGTTGAACCGCATATAGAACCCTGTGAAGTTGAACCGTTTGAGGAAAGAACTTCCGAAACAAGTCTTAAAGCATAGGGGAATTCTTCCACGGGCGGGATAACAGGTTCTAATGCTTTACTTGCCAAAGCACCGTGACCGATTTCACGTCTGCCGGGACCTCTTGAGGGACGTGTTTCACCAACGGAGTATGAGGGGAAATTGTAATGGTGCATATAACGTTTTGAATCTTCTTCGTCAAGTCCGTCAATACGTTGTGCATCACCTACAGTACCTAAGGTACATACAGTTAACACTTGAGTTTGACCTCTTGTGAATAAGCCCGAACCGTGAACTCTGGGTAAAACTGCAACTTCAGCGGCAAGAGCACGAATATCGTCAAGTTTACGTCCGTCAACACGTTTGCCTTGGAATAACCATTCACGAACGATTTTCTTTTGAACTTTATATATTACTTCACCTAAAACAGCTGCGGAATAGGTTGTTTCTGCTCCGCTGTTTTCGCCGTATTTAGCATCAATAGCATCTTTAATCGGTTGCAAACGGCTTTCACGAACATTTTTATCGTCAGTATCAAGAGCAACTTTAACTTCTTCTGCAAATTCAGCATAAACAGCATCAAATAAATCGTGGTCGATTTCCTGACTTTCAAACTCAAATTTAGGTTTGCCGATTTGTTTTTGAATATCTGAAATAAAAGCTACCATTTTTTTGATTTCTTCGTGACCTGCCTCAATAGCCTCAATCATTGCATTTTCGGGAATTTGATTAGCTCCTGCCTCAATCATAACGATTTTTTCGGCAGATGCGGCAAGGGTTAAGTCAAGGTCGTTTTTTGCACGTTGTTCAAGTGTTGGGTTAAGAACAATTTCGCCGTCAACAATACCCACAGATACACCGGCAACAGGACCGTTCCAAGGAATATCGGAAATAGAAACAGCAATACTTGCAGCAAGTAAGCCTGCTATTTCGGGGGAGCAATCGGGGTCAACGGCTAAAACAGTCATAACAACGCTGACATCATTACGCATATCTTTAGGGAAAAGAGGACGTAAAGGTCTGTCAACGGAACGTGAAGTCAGAATTGCTTTTTCAGATGCTCTGCCCTCTCTTTTTAAGAAAGAACCGGGGATTTTGCCGACAGCATATAATCTCTCTTCATAATCAACGGAAAGCGGGAAAAAGTCAATACCGTCACGGGGTTTTGCACTTGCGGTAACATTACCCATAACAACGGTGTCACCGTATTGCACCCAACACGAACCGTTGGATAATTCACAGGTTTTACCTGTTTCAACGGTCAGTTTTCTGCCCGCAAAGGTGGTTTCAAATACTCTTTTTTTCTCAAACATTTTTTTCTCCTTTATTTTGCGATAATGGAGAATAGACAATTGGGAACGGATAAAAAGTATTTATCCGCTTTCAACTATCCATTATCCATTACAGCGTTCTGAAACTGTGGGAAGAAGAGTTTCTCCCTCCCACAGATTTTTTATTGATTTTTTAAGTCATTTCGCAAATGCAAAATGAAATTGCCGAATAGAACGAGCAGTTACCTATTTTCTGATGCCTAATTTTTCAATAACAGCACGATAGCGTGTAATATCTTTTTTCATAAGATAGTTTAAGAGATTACGTCTGTGACCTACCATTTTCAAAAGACCTCTGCGAGAGTGGTGGTCTTTTTTGTGGATTTTTAAGTGTTCGGTTAAGTCGTTAATCCTTTTGGTAAGAATTGCAATTTGCACCTCAGGTGAACCGGTGTCTTTGTCGTGAAGCTTATTATTTTCAATCACGGCTGTTTTTTCGTCTTTTAAAAGCATATTTTTCTCCTTGAAATTTTTTCAATCTGCAGAGTAACAGGTCGCTTACTCCCGAAACAACGCAGAAAGTATTAAAACTCGGCTATTATAACATACTTTATTTATATTGTAAACAATTTTTCTGAATTTTTATCATATTGTAATAATTTTACCCTTGAATATGTTTTTAATACTGATATAATAAAGTAAAAATTATATTTTCCAATGGTGGAAATAGAGATATTTAATAATAAAAACAGCGAAAATTGATGAAGGATTTGGAAAAATAAGTGGAAATAATCCTCAACGACAAAAACAGAGATACTCAACAAAAAGGTAGGAAAGAAAAATTTCTCAGAGTGTAAGTCAGTAGGAATAATCCTCAACGGTGGGGGTAAATCTACAAAGAGAAAAAGTAGGAGCCGAAAAAATGATACAGACTATTAGATTTAAAATATGCGGTGAAGAGTATGTAATTAAGTCAGAGGAAAATCCGGCTTATATAATTGCTTTGGCGAGAAGGTTGGAAGTTAAGATTAATGAGATTGTGGATAAATATCGACTTTCTCAACATAAATCGGCAATAATGATTGGTCACGCGTTGCTTGCCGACTTAGATATGGCTAATAAAGACATTGATAATTTAAGAAAACAAATTAAGGGATATGTTCACGAGGCAGGGAAAGCGAAAAATGAACGTGACGATGCTGTAAGAGAATTGGATTCCGTAAAGGCAGAACTTGAAATGCTTAAACAGTCCCAAGAGCTTAGAAGCTTTGCGGATACATTATGAGGTAATAATATGGGCAAGTTTGGTAAAACATTAGTGCTGATTGTTGTAATTGTTGCAGCTTTACTTATCGGGCGTGTTACGGCAGAGGCTTGTGCAACAACTGTTCCTTTTTTAGCAAAAACTGCCGAGTTTGGTTTTACTCCGTTTGTTTTAAAATTAGTCGGCAATGAATTTACATTAGGTTTACAATTCAACATCAGCATAGCACAAATTATAATAGTAGTTTTTTCTCTTTATTTCTTTTACCCCAAAGCAGTCAGAGCATTTTCCGCATAATTTCTCTTTTCTGATAGTTGCAGAGTTATACTGCTCTCGAAGTTCCGTAGTTCTTTTCATAGTTGGCAGTTTTTAGGCGTTGGTTTGACTGGATATAAAAAAAGCACCCTGTTCGGGTGCTTTTTTTAAGCATACTGGGTTAGATATTTGTTATTTTGAGCAAAAAGAAACTTAAAACTACCCAACCCTAAAAATAATTTGTTATAATCAGACAAATAACACACCAGTCGTGACGATGTCAACTAA
>JAISIJ010000214.1 GCA_031262245.1 Oscillospiraceae bacterium
AAACAACCGAAAACGACCCTTTTGCGGTAAGCGAAGAGGAAGAATCAAGCGTTTTTGCCAGTTGGGGTGCGGATATGGATTGGGAAGAGGGGAAGTATTATGAGTTTAATTATGCCCCTGAAATAACCTTTACGAGGCTTGTTCACAGTTACGGAAAACGTGGGAATTTCGGTCTGGTGATGTATATAAACGGCATACTTCAGCCTTGTAAGTTAGATAATTCCGAAGAAAAACTTTTGCATATTTATGAACTTGATAACGAAGAAAAAAAGCAAACGATAAGTTTTTCGCCTGTGGTCGGAGAAAAAGGCGACAAATTATATGTTGAAATATGTAAGATTTACGACCCGAATTTTGTTCCGTCGTCGCCGTATCCGCATTATAAATTCAGTCACGAATTTAATAATATGACTGTAACTGTTGATGTTACCGAAACAACAGGCAAAACATATCCCCCGATTTGTACGAATTATGTAAAAGAGCCGGTGACGGAGGAAATTCGGAATGGATTTCAAAACGAATGGAAACCGGAAAATGATTTAGATAGAATGGATTTTGTAAAAACTTTGAAAAACGGCAATTTCTACACTACGGAGGATTACGCAAATGGGCAAGCAGACCAAACGCCTTTTGAGGTAACAGACAGCGTAGAAATAGCCTTGTATGGCGGTGGAGAGCCTTGTATGTATCGTGTTTCGATGTATATAAATCACCAACTTGTGAAAGGCGCTTTTGACGGAATGGATTATATTGATATGGAAATGTCGAAAAATTATATCTCAAGAAAGCAAGTTGATTATAAAAATTCGGGCATAAAGTTGAACGAATATAATTTTATTTACTTTGTTGCTGTGCCGTTGTACGGTGAGTATGCTCCGACAGAAAAAAGGTTGTGGAATTCGGATAGTGTTACTTTAATGGGGTATTAAGTAATGTGCAATGAATAATGAATAATGAATAATGAGCCTATAAAGAAAAGTACCTGTTCTTAAATCTATGAACAGGTACTTTTCTTTTGTTTCAATGCTCAAAAAATTTTTGTAATTTTAAAAAACATTGACAATTTGTAAGTTATGTGATATAATAGTGGTACGGCGACAGTCGGTCGCTGACGAAGTCGAAAAGAAGAAAATATTGTGAGGGAAAAAATGAAACGCAAACTCGTATTGTTGACAGTTATATGTATGATGTCCATTTGTTCGGTAGGATGTACCGACAATGGCGGGAATTCCAATGACACCAAGACGCAATCCGATATACCCGGTAGTACAAAAACAAGTAGCACAACAGCAAAAATTACAGAAAAAACAGCCACCACGTCAGATGAATCCGCCCCTATTACAGAAAAAACAGGCAACTTAGAAGATTATGCCGGTAGGTGGAAAGCGGAGGAAAGCGACACCTTCGCCCCATTTTTCAGTATAGAAATATTCGCAGACGGCACAGGCGAAGTGACTTGTTACAACCGGAACGGTGAGATTGTTGACAGCGGATATGCCGATTACGACGAACAACGTGCTCTTAACGGAAAATCGCTTATTGTTTTTTCATTCGATAATATCGGAGAATTCGGTGCAACTGTCACCTCTATGACAGGCGGAGAGCGTAGGCTGGATATTAAATTCGGCGAAAAATCAATCTCATTTATATCACCTTTTTATACTGCAATGAGAACCGACTTGGCTATTGACCAAGCAATTACGGCGATAGAAGAGGTGAAACGCAATGACCTTTCAGACGTTTCATATCCATATGAGCAACCTACAAACGATTTTGATACTGCCGATAAAGCTATGTACGATGAAATTCTTGAGAAAGCAAAATCATTTACTCCGTTTTCTTATACACCTGCGGAACACGGTTATGATGAAATGGACCGTGCATTGCGTGTTTATTATGTACTTTCAAGGGATTACCCTGAAGTTGAGAATTATTTTTATGTGCGAGAAGTGCTTGAGGGCGATGTGACTACCGCAATAAAGGGGCGTTACTTTTTACCTTGGGACGAAGATATAGCGGAAGCTAATATAGAAGAACTGCGTTACGAAACGGCTTTGTTTGATGCGGTGTGTGACAGAATTGTGGAGAGAATGCCGGAAGGTCTTTCAACTTACGATAAATACTACTATCTGGCATCGGTTATTTCGTTTATTACCACATATGACTATGATAACATATACGGTCGGCAAATCGGCACAGCTTACGGTGCGTTGGTAAGCGGTCACTCTATTTGTCAGGGCTACTCCAGAGGTTTTAAGGCTTTGTGTCAAAAAGCAAATCTTTGGTGTGAATATGCGGAGGGCGAATATCAAGGAACTGCCCATATGTGGAATTTTGTAAAGCTTGATACAGGAACATATCATATTGACATTACGTGGGCGGACGAAAAAGGTCTGCCCGGCAATGTGGAATGGGAGCGAAATTTTATGCTGACTCAGGAGGAAGTGCTGGTTGAGCATAATGCAGTTTACGATAATTTAACGGCGACAGGTACTCCTATTGCCAAATAAAAAATATTGATTAAATGAAATAATTCAGTTTTTACGCTACATTCACAAAATACAAAATAATACAAATCAGCAAATGGTGTTCAAAATATATAAAACAAGCAGACTTCGAGAGTAGTCTGCTTGTTTTTACATAGGAAAACGATATACTGTTTTTTGGGATTTATAATAGAAATATATGTATAATTAAATGAAATTACTGAAAATCAACGAAAAATATCGTTTTTTCTGAAAAAACACTTGCAATTTATTTGAAATAGGTGTATAATGTATACAGGTATTATGGATTGGTATACCTAAGTGAGAATTATATACACGGAGAGGATAAATTTCTTGAGTGAAATTAAATTTATTGACCTATTTTGCGGAATAAGCGGAGTTAGAATCGGAATATAAAGTGCGGGTTTCAAATGCGTTTTCTCTTGTGATATAAGCCCTGAATGCAAAAAAACATATTCAGAAAATTTTGGTGAA
>JAISIJ010000206.1 GCA_031262245.1 Oscillospiraceae bacterium
GGAATTGGGTGAGCGATTGCTTATTCCGATGAATATGCGTGACGGAAGTTTGATTTGTATCGGCAAAGGCAATGCAGAGTGGAATTTTTCCGCTCCTCACGGTGCAGGCAGGTTAATGAACCGCAAAAAAGCCGCCGAAACGGTAAAACTATCTGATTTTGAAGAGAGTATGAAAGGCATTTATACTACTTCTGTTTGTGCGGAAACTTTGGACGAGAGTGCTTTTGCATATAAACCTATGGCGGAAATTGTTGACCGTATCGGTGATACGGTGCAGATTGAGCAGATTATAAAGCCTGTTTATAATTTTAAGGCATATAGTTGAGTGAGTAAATAATTATGAATTTCTTAAAAATATTTTTATTAGTAGTAAATATAATATCATTTATTTTTTCAATGATTTTCGCAGCATTCGGTATTTATGAACAAATAACATCTCCGGGGGCTTTGGAAAGATTGCTTAAAAAATTACAAATACCATTGAGTTATAATCAGTTTATAATTGTAGGTTTTATATGTGTACTGATTATGGGTGCCACATATGCAATACGAGAAAGATTTTTCAGTTCTTAGATATGAGGAAAGGTAATCACCCCTGAGTATTGCGAAAATGATTATGAATGGCAAAAAAGAGGATTAAATAATGATAGTATTTTTAGATACTGAAACAACGGGATTATGCCCGGGGCAGATTTGCCAATTAGCAATGGTGAAAGTTAATAATGATAAACTTACGGCATATAATCAATTTTTCAAGGTTGAATATGTTGATTACAGAGCAGAACAGGTTCACGGATTTTCTGTTGATAGATTAAGATTTTTATCAAAAGGCAAGAAATTTGAGGATTGTATCGGTGATATTTCTGAATTTTTAAAGGGTGCTGATATAATTTCGGGGTATAATGTTCCTTTTGATTTAAGGTTTTTAACAACGGAATTGGAACGTTGCCGAAAGTTTTTGCCTGATACAAAAATCGTAGATGTTATGAGGGCAAAAGGGGTTAAAGGCAAGCTTACGGCGATGATTGAAAGTTATAACATCAAAGAAGAAACTGAAAGAATTGTAGAAGAGCTTTTCGGAGAGTTGAGCGGTGCACACGATGCACGGTTCGATACGGTTGCAACAATGATTTTGAGTGATAAAGTTGGAGCGATAAAAGAGGGTGTTTTGTGCTGAAAAACGGTATATTTTCCAATAGACAGCGAGGATTTTACTGTATACAGTTAAATTGTTATGCGATTTACAAAAATAAACTATGAAAGAGGGTGAGAAATTGGCAAAAACAGTGAACAAAGCCGAACTTATTAAAGACGTTACAGAGTATGCAGGATTTGCAAAAAACTCTGAAGGTGAACGAGCATTACAAGCGGTTTTGGATGCAATTGCAGGGGCATTGGAGGAGGGAAAATCCGTTGCAATACAGGGGTTCGGAACATTCGCACTTGTGGAAAAGCCTGAAAGCACGGGCAGAAATCCGCAAACAGGCGAGAGCATTACGATACCGGGGCATACGATTGTGAAGTTTAAACTTTCCGAAAAGCTGAAAGCAACGGTTAAAAACGTGAAAGTTGCAGAATAAGATTGATAAGGGTAAGCAGAAGCTTACCTTTATTTTTTCATTTCAGACAGTTAGATAAATATCAAATGAAAAAGGAGAGTTTGATATGAAAACAATATATTGGGTAGATGATAATATCTCACAACTAAAAATAGTTGCAGAAAGAGTGTTTTGTGATTTATGGCAAAATTCGATAAATAATAAAATAATTTTAATCGGTGATGATTATAAAAATACTGAAACCAGTCCTACTATTTCACAGAAACATATAGATGCTTTAGAAATGGCTATAAGTGACTCTTTTATTTTTGATTGTAACAATAGGGCTGATGAAAAGAATTCCCCGATGGATATAAAAAAAGAAAGAGAAAAAAACGGAGTTGATGTTACAAATAAAAATGTTTTCTGGTTAGAAGAAGCCCCGGAAGTGGTTAAGGCAATTAAAAAATTAAAAAATGTTAATGCACATAAACAAAATTCCGAAACAGATTTGATAATAAGTAAAATTAAAGAAATAATAAAAGGAAATGAAAAAGCTTGTGTAGTTGTTGATTGCAGGCTGATTTTCGGTGATAGAGAAAATATAAAAAATAGTAATACAACATTATCTATGGTTATTTTCAATGCGTTATCGAGAGAGGAAAACTTAAAATTATTGATGTATTCTTCTTACGTTTTAAATGATAATATATCCAAAGATTGGTGTAAAGTATATAATAAAGTGTATCCCGGAAGTGTAGATGAAATTTTTAAAGTTTTTGACAGAAAGAGATTAACATCTGCGGTGGCAACGAAAGAGAAGATTGAATTTATAGGCGAAGTAATTGATTTTTTCAATGATAGATTATGAGGTAAGCGAAAGCTTACCTTTATTTTTTTACCTAGATACATAAAAACAGACCATACTTTTTCACAGACAGTAGGTTATTCACAAATATCCAAAGGAGAGTGCTTAATATGAAATATATAAGTAAAATTCAAAATAATACCTATACTGTTTCAGAAATCGGTAACACCGAAACGCAGGTATTTACGCAAAATGAATTGACAGAGTTTGTGAAAAGCGGTAATATTGTTTATGGGGTGAATTTGAACAAAGGCTTGTTTTATTCGTTAATTCCGTTGAGTGATAATGCGAAAAAACGTTCTGATTTGGTGTATATGGGCGAGAAAATAGCCGACCCGAAAGGGAAAACGGCTGTGATTACTTTTGAGAAAGCTGCTGCTGTTTCGGAAAAATATAAACAAGCTGATGCCGCATATATCGGCGTGGTAGCAATATATGATAAAAATTCGGGGTTGGTGACTAAACACAATGATGCTATAATTTTTGTAAGCCCTAACCCTTTTAAGGAAACTATTGTTGTTTGCACAAAGCAGGATGAAACTTTTATTTTAAAGCGTGAAGATTGCTGTTTTCATACGGGTACGCAAAAGATAAGTATTCCGATAGAATTTGCTTGTAATAATATAGGAATTGCGGAATATTTGAATGATACAAATACGGAGTTAATCAAAAATTTCTTGAAAGATTCTGATGGGAACACAATTGAAATCGGGGTAATTTCTGCAACAGATAGAGATTTATCTGAAAAAGTACAAGGTTTTTTGAAAACAAGAGGGGTAATTGCTTGTTGGCTGAAATACAAAAACAAGAAATACTTGCTGTATAAAGGTACAAAAAAGGTAACTATGCTTAAAGCGATTGCGGACAATTTCTTATATACCGAATTTGATAAAAATTGCAACAGTAAGTTATCACAAGCACTTACGGAATTTTATTTTAGGGATACAAAGGGATATTTTCAGGTATGTTTGGGTAGCCCACGAAAGGTAGATTGGCGACACAGAGCATACAGGTTTAGAAAACCTACAAATAAGGGCTGTGCTTTTTACAATTCTACAAGGTGGGGGCAGTATGAGATACTGAATATTGAGCAAATGGAAGCTTTTTTATCAGATAATCGTCCTGCCCGAGTTCACAATTATATTTACGATGGGGTTTCTTATAAAAACGAAGATATTGTGCTGTTTGACGGAGTAGACGGCGTTGTGGAATTCAGTAAGGCGGCAAATGCGGATTGGGCTGAAAGGGTTTTAGAAAATGATAACGTTCAGCGAGCTAAGGCAAATTTATTGGGGTTGGTGCAATATAATGTAAATGATAAGGGTGAATTGATAAGTTGCGATATGGGGAGGACAAAAAATCCGCATATTAAAATACCCGATAACGTTAAGAAAATACGGCGTAGGGCGATAACTCTGCCATTAAATTGCACTTTTGAGATAAAGGGTAATGTTACTTGTTTGCAGGAATGTATACAGTTTTCAGATAAAAGCCGTTACGGCACTTTGCCTGACGAAAACACTTATATTTTTGAAGATTTGCCCTTTGAAACGGCGTATAGGGTTATTTCTTGTTTACCGCGGGATGCACCGGCAGAAAACTACGATTGAATATGTTATATCGAAAGAGGAATTTTTATATTTCAAAGGGCAAATAGAGGAGAAAAAATGATATTTTTAACAGGCGATACTCACGGAGATTTCGAGAGAATTTTTGATTTTTGTGAGAAAATGAAAACAACAAAAGAAGATATTCTGATAATTCTCGGTGATGCGAGGATTAATTGGGTGGATAAGAGTAAAGATAATAAAATCAAAATTATATTTTCCGCATAAGAAAAAAATAAGAAAACTTAAAAGCAGACCTCATTTAGGTCTGTTTTTTCTATATTGCAACAATGTTGTTTCACAAAAAGTGCTAACCTTGTCACATCAACAAAATTTTTGTCACATTTTATCTAATCCGCGAATATATTGTAAGTAGCATAGTCTTTATATGTACTCGATTTTTCAGTCGGGTAAATAATTATAAGGAGTTAAAATATTATGTTTAAAAGAAAGATAAGAAGTCTTGTTGCCTGTTTTACGGCGGTGGCTTTAATTGTAAATGTCAGTATTCCGTATTCAGTTATGGGAGCGACAGAAGTCCCGATTACAGAAGAAAATTTCCCCGACCCGAATTTCAGATTGTATATAGAGGAAACCTATGATACGGACAAAGACAAAATTCTCTCACAAACTGAAATTGCAAGTGCTACAACCTTAAACGCCCCCGATTACGGCATAATTAGCTTGGAGGGAATACGTCACCTTACCGCTTTAACCGACATTGATATTTCGGGAAACCACATTACAGGAATTTATGACTGGACGGAAAATTCGCAAAGCGTGCCGGAGATAGGGGGCGAGCTAAAACTCGACAACCAAAGCTATACGATTTTCGTAGACAACCCGGGGAGCCATAACGAAGCCTCCGCAATTGTTCCGAAAAGTCTTTTCGGAGAGAAGTATTCAGACGGCTACTTTTTTATCACACAGGCAAAATTTCAAGACGGTACAACAATCGACAACGATATGCTTGTGGCTTTGATGTATCTTTCAACTTGGGAACCAAATACGCAACAAGGAATAGCGTTAGAAGTTTTGGTGGAGGACGTTTTCAGCAATGAGGAGTTACCGGGAACAATCCCCGAACTTATGGA
>JAISIJ010000333.1 GCA_031262245.1 Oscillospiraceae bacterium
CTGTGGAAAAGTTTTCCGATTTTAGGGACTGCATTAGGTATCGGAAAAGGAATTTTGCAAATAAAAGAGCGGCATTTTTGCGAAAAAATATTATTGTTTGCTCGACGTATACACGATGGATTCATAGATGATGAAGTATTTCAAGAAAAGTTAAGATTATTAGATAAAAATGATAAGCAATTTAAAAAAGAATTTGAACTTTTAATTATAACGTTAGACAGGCTTGATAAAGCTGAAAAGGCGGTTTGGCTTGCGGAAGTTTACAAAGCTTTTTTGAAAAAGAAAATGGATTCCTTAGCGTTTGAAGATTTAAACTTAATCATTGATAGATTTTTTATGAGTGATAAACATCTATTATTGAGAATTTATTATTGGGATAAAGATTCTAAAACACACAACGATTATTTCTTAGACTTAAAACATTCATATTTTAACGCACAGATAATTCGTTTAGAAACCGATGGATTAGTATTTCAAACAAATATGAATACTATCGCAGACCTTGAAGGGAAAAAAGAATACGAACTTACAGCTTATGGTCGAGCTTTATGCGAAATTCTTGTAGAGGGAAAAATAATAAACAATATTCCTGAATTCGCCTTTAAAAATGAACCATAATGTGTATAATCTCGTCGTAACAAAAAAATAAGCTGTTTATTAAGTTTAGGATAAAAACCGATTGAAATTGCGATATTGCCGATATTTGCGAGATAAAGCGTGATATTGTGTGATTTTACACGGAGGGGACATATAAATGAATATTATTACAGTCATCAGAAACGGTTTTGTGAGAAACTGTATTTTTAAGTGATAAATGGACGGGCAGTTTCTATTTACGACTTCGAATAATTCGTTCGAACCGACTGAAATCAATTATCTTGAAAATAAATTTAGAACTGTAAAATAAAAAAAGGAGTTATTTTATGCAACTTGATTGGAAAATAGAATATGATAAAACAATACATCAATTATTGGACGGAGATGATAATAAATCAGAATATGAAAAAAAGTGCAGAGAATTAGTAAGAAAAAATTTTCCTAAGAGGCTCTTTAAATATAGTTGTTTTGATAATAAAGGTTATTGGAAAAATCTTATAACAGGGAATTTATATTTTAACCATCCATACGAATGGAATGATATATTTGATTCTTCTTGTAATTTTGAATATGATAATTTATTAGCTGAAGTAAAAAAAGTACTTTTAAAAAATGGTCATAGTTTTGATGAAACTAAGTTTAATTTATTTATTAATAAAATTATTGAGAAAGAACAAGATATAAATTTAAATAAAGTTAAATATAAAAATAACTATAATGGAGAAAATATAGAGAGCAATGTAGAATTAAATCCAATCTTGTATGATTATGCTAAGAAAATAGAATTTTGTGCTATCTATACACATATATGTAGAGCAACTTGCTTTACTGAAGAATTTAACAATATGAAAATGTGGTATTATTATGCAAAAGAATATACTGGTTTCTGTATTGAATACGATTTTAGTAACTATAATGATGGAAGTATTAAACCGGTAACATATACTGATAGAAAGTTTATAGCTAAAGATTTTCACTACAAATTTTTTGAAACTGAAATTTTCTTGCCAATGTTACTTAAAAATCCTTGTTGGAAAGATGAAAAAGAATGGCGTTTTATAAGTCCAGGGAAATTTACAGAAACAACAATGTCAAATTGCCCTATTAAAGCTATTTATTTAGGAAACAAAATATCGGATCAAAACAAGGAAAAAGTTTTTGCTTTACTAAAAAGAAATACCAAGAATATACCAAAATTATATATAATGGTTGCCAATAAATATAATAATTCATTTTATCCAGAAGAAATTATTATATAATTATTGAGCAAAAAAATTTATTATTTCTGTGAATTTGACCCACCCCGAAAACATATTTTTTATGTTAAAGTGACATAACCTCTTTTTGGTGTAAAAATAAGAGAAAAAAAGTCCGAAAATATGGCATAATTATTACAATATCTTGATTAAAAACTTGCGGATTTTAATCAAGATGTTGTGACGGCGACAACCGTCCGCCGACATAGTTTGCGAGAATTTGCTTGCTCTCCCGAAAATGAACCTGCAATGTCCGCAACCTAACAGCCTTAAGGGTAAAATAAAAACAAGAGGTACAAAATGCCTAAATACAAAACAATCGACCTATTTGCGGGAATCGGGGGGATACGCTTGGGGTTTGACCAAGCGTTCGGGGGCGAAACAGAAACCGTATTCATAAGCGAATGGGACGAAAACGCACAAAAAACATACACCTTGAATTTCAAGCCGGAGTTTGAAATTCAAGGCGATATGACAAATATTGACAGAGAAACTATTCCCGAGTTCGATATATGTCTGGCAGATTTTCCCTGTCAGGCGTTCAGTCTTGCCGGACAGAGAAAAGGTTTTGAGGATAATTTTAAGGGAATGGCGAGAGGAACGCTGTTTTTTGAGGTTGCGAGGATTTGCGAATTGCGAAAACCGAAAGTTATTTTCTGCGAAAACGTGAAAGGCTTGACAATTCACGACAAGGGCAAAACTTTTGATATAATCAAGGGGACTTTGGCTGAAATCGGCTATACTGTCCACGAAAAAATCCTCAACAGCCGTAATTTCGGCGTTCCCCAAAATCGTGAAAGGATTTATATTGTCGCTTTCAGAAACGATATTGACAGCAGTAATTTTACTTTTCCCGAGCCGACCGACTCCGAAAAGCGTATTAAGGATATTATTGAGGAAAATCCTGTTTCCGCAAAATATTATTTAAGCGATGTTTATCTCGAAACTCTCCGCCGTCATAAAGCCCGACACGAGGCGAAAGGCAACGGTTTCGGCTTTGAAATTCGGGACTGGGAGGACGTAGCCGGGGCGATTGTTTGCGGTGGTATGGGCAGAGAGCGGAATTTGATTATTGACAAACGTCAAACAAATCTCACCCCGGTAACGCACATAAAAGGCTCGATTAACACCGAGGGTATCCGAAAAATGACACCTCGTGAGTGGGCGAGGTTGCAGGGTTTTCCGGATAGTTATGTTTTGAAATTTTAATTTTTACATAAAAAATAAGGACGTAAATTATGCAGAAAAATTGGACAAGAGAAGAAACGATACTTGCTTTTGAGTTGTATTGCATAATTCCGAGCAAGGACGTTACTGTAAATAATACGCTTGTAATTGCACTTGGAGAATTGTTTTGCGGACTGGGTGGAATTGAATATTGAGCTACAACCGCAAAAATAAATAACCCCGACT
>JAISIJ010000050.1 GCA_031262245.1 Oscillospiraceae bacterium
AAGTATTAACCATTTCATTGAATTCAAGGGATGGTGTATTTATTTTAAGATTATCTAATTTACTCGTCCAGAATGTTTTAATTTCTTTTAAATCACTTTCAACTTTACCCTCAACCTCATATGCTGACATAATATTCTGCAATTCAACAGCATCATAAGCACCTATAATATAAATAAGTGTTTTGGCTTCATTGGGATTAAGCTTAATACCGCTTTGCAATGCACCGCAACAATTTCCGCAATATGCCTGATTTTTTTCTGTTTCGGATTTTTCTTCAATCCCAATAGGGTTAGCATAAGAGCGATAGTTACCGATAAATTTATCCAAATCTCCCCAAGCATTATCAACAGCCGCACCCACAAGACCTATACCTCTGCGACCTGTTGTATCGGAAACATCATTATGGTGTAAAGATTGAATTAATTTGTTGTCTTTATATTCTGTTTTTGTAACAAACCTTGAATATTGTAAGTCAACATTATCTTTTTCATAATTAGGGTGATTGGTAAACTCACAGAATGAAGTAACTTCAAGATTTTTAACTTCTTTTGAAGTATTTGTAAGAGTACAAGCCCAAACCTCAAAAGTCTTTCCGTTGGGAACATAATATGCTGTTTCAGATTTTACACCGCCGTACTCACTTTCAACAACAGTATATCCCAAGCCGTGACGTGTTTGTGTTTTATATTCTTCTAAACTTTTTGCAACAGGTTGCCAAGCATTACTCCAATAATCCCCTGTTTTTTTATCTTTAATATAGATAAATCTGCCGGGAAGACCAATTTTTGTATTAAATCTGAAACGCAAAATTCTGCCGTTCGCCCCGGATTTAACAAAACTATAACCCTCTGCATTACCGCTTATAATAGCACCGTATTCAGGTGAGCCGAGATAGTTTACCCAAGGTTCGGGAGTTGCGGGGTTTGTGATTACATACTCTCTGTTTTTACTGTCAAAATATCCATATTGCATATATTTTCATTCCTTTATTTCGTTTTTTCTCACATTATACTATACATATTATACATTGTAAACGCTTTATTTTAGTGATTTATTGTGTATTTTTGACTTAAGGAGTTGTTGTGCCTGTTGTGCTTGAATTATCGGAAGAAGAATTATTGTTTTCGCCTATATCCACAGCAACAAAAGGATTAGTATTTTCGTCCATAACTTTAGGCAATGCACCATCCCATCTATCTAATCGGAGGTAGTTAAGGTAATCGGGGGATTTTGCAATTTGCTCTTGAACAATACGAATAGATTCTGCATTTGCCTCCGCATTGAGTACAGCAACTTCTTTATCAGCCTCTGCTTTGATTATAGCTTGTTTTGCCTCTTCTTCCCTTTGGACTGTAACATTTTGTATTCTCAAAGCCTCTTGCTCTGCGATAACTTTCTGCTCAATAGAGGATTCAAAAGTTTCGTTAAAATTCATATTATCAATAGCAAAGTTTGTAACAACAATACCTTGAGGAGCAAGTGCCTCAACTAATGCACTCTTAATAGCATCTTGTGTTGCTATACGATTTTGTACCAACTCTTCGGCTCTTACTTTACCGAATTCATTTTTTGAATATTTTGAAACAACAGGTTGAATAATTCTGGGAACAACATTCTCAAGACCTATATCTTTTATCAATGATTCAAGGGTATTGGGTTCATAACGATAGTTAAGTTTTAAAGTAAGGTTATTAACTGCCTGTGTATCTTTTGTATATGCGTCACCTAAAAATTCATAGAGTTGTTCTTGGGTGGATACCTTTTCGATATTCATACCGATAGGAAAAATCCAATGCAAACCCGGTTCGCTTACAATTTCCGTAACTTCACCGAATATGGTTTTAACACCTACATAACCTGTTTTAATAGTTCTGAAACCTGTCAACATTATGCCTATGACAATTACTACCGCAACTGCTATTAATATTTTGCCGAAACCTTTGTTGTTATTGTTTTTGCCCTTAACATCTATAATGTCTGCCATTCTTTTAGCCTCTTTCTCATCTGTTGTAATATTTATTATGACTTTTTTATCGTCCTTTTTTTGAGCGTTCTTGTTGTCTTTTGTCTTATCTCCGAAAAAACTTTTAAAAGAACCGCTTTGAAAAATCCCGTAAGCCAGCCAAACTAAAACCAATAAACCTAAAAAGTCCACTGTGCCTCCTTAAAGTAAATTTTGTTGACATTGAAATAAATAGAATAACCATATTCTAACTGCGATAATCTCCGTTTATTTTAACATAGTCATAGGTTAAGTCACAACCGTAAGCATAAGACGAACATTCGCCTTGATTAAGGTTAACGGTTATTATAATTTCTTCCTCTTTCAAAATTTCCGTTGCTTTTTCTTCTGAAAACTCAACACCGCCGCCGTCTTTAAAGAGTAACATTTCACCCTTTTGTGAAGACACAGAAACTTCGGTATGTTTTTCGTCAAAATATTCCACACCGCTGTTTCCGATAGCACAAAGTATACGTCCCCAGTTGGCATCTGAACCGAACATAGCACATTTTAACAAATTAGATGTGATAACCGCATTACAAACATTATTTGCATCTTCTATGGTTTTTGCGTTTTGGCAATCACACACAATAAGTTTTGTGGCACCTTCGCCGTCACGAGCCATTTGTCTTGCAAGATAATCCAAAACTATTTGCAAAGCAGAAAAGAATATGCGTGTGTCCTCAAGGTTTTCAATATTAATTTCTTTATTTCCCGCTAAACAGCTTGTCATAATCAATGTCATATCATTAGTGGAAGTATCACCGTCAACACTCACTCTGTTAAGCGTAATATCAACGACTTCACGCAGAATATTCTGAAGAAAATCAGGGTTAACGTTAACATCTGTTGTGATAAATGTAAGTGTTGTTGCCATATTGGGGTGTATCATACCGCTGCCCTTATTAATTGCACCTATATGACACTTTTTTCCGTCTATAACAAACTCAACTGCTATTTCTTTCATTTTTGTATCAGTTGTCATAATTGCTTGTGCAACAGCATTACTGCCTGTAACAGCCAATGTCTTAACCAGTCTGGGAATAGCATCCATAAAAGGCTCTATAGGCAAAATTTGACCGATTACACCTGTTGAGGCAGGTATAACATCTTCAATATCTATATTCAATGCTTTTGCCGTTAATTCACACATTTGTGTTGCTTTTTCAACACCGTCTGCATTACAGGTATTGGCATTTATTGAATTTACAATAACCGCTCTGCATTTTCCGTCGGCGAGATGTTTTTTTGTTACATAAAGAGGTGCACCTTTAACTTTATTTTGTGTATAAACTGCTGCTGCATAACACTCTTTTTCTGCAAATATCAATCCCAAATCATTTTTCTCGGGGCGACCTTTTCCACCCATAGCTTTACGAATACCGGCGTGAATTCCCGATGCTTTAAAACCTTTAGGTGCACAAATTCCGCCTTTAACTGCATTTATTTCTAATTCCAAATTTTATATTCCCTTTCTTTCAGTAAAATTAAATCTCTAACGTTTTATAGAGTAAACTCTTAACATCTGCAATATAAACATTCTTAATCTGAACAGCCGCCATATTCTGATGACCGCCTCCGCCCAATTTTTCCATAATAATCTGAACATTAAATGTCCCTAAGGAACGTGCGGAAATATTCACACTTTCCTGCATTTTGAATATTACAAAACTGCCTTCAACACCGCTGACATTTAATAACTCGTCCGCAACTTGAGGTGCAACAAGGCGTATATCGTCAAAGGTGTCACTTATAACGGCAATTGCGTATTTCCCGTGAATTTCTGCTTTTGAAACAAATTGCATACGTCGTCGGAAACTTTCAATAGAGCTTGAAAATAATCTTTTCACTTCAACGGTATCTGCTCCGATTTTTCGCAGATATGCCGCCGCCTCAAAAGTTCTTGAACCTGTTCGCATTACGAAATTTTTGGTATCAAGAGTAATTCCCGCAAGCAAAGCATCAGCACAACAATTAGGTAATCGAGAAACATTATCCATATACTGTATAACTTCCGTTACCATTTCAGAGGCAGAAGAAGCAAATGGTTCGTGGTGAAAAATAACAGCATTGTCTATATAATTAACAACTTTTCTGTGGTGGTCTATAACAACAACTGTCTTTGCCTTTTCGTAAAGTTCCTTGCTCTCAAGAATATCTTTATTGTGAACATCAACGATTATTAATAAAGTTTGCGGCGTAATTCGTTCAAGAGCATAAGGCACATCTATAAATAAATCTTTAAAGTCGAGATTTTTAAGCGTATTTTCTATAAGCAAATTTGCCAAAGATTGTTTTCTGTCAACAACAACTTTAACTTTTTTCTCGCTTAATTGTATTGCTCCGGCAAGACCTATAGACGAACCGATACTGTCGAGGTCTGAAAATCTATGTCCCATTATATAGACTTTCTCTGCATTTTGGAGCAATTCCTGTAAGGCATTAGTGATAGTTCTTGCTCGGGAGCGAGATTTTTTCTCTGTTCCCTGTGATTGTCCTCCGAAAAATTTATATCCGTTTTCAACTTTTATAGCAGCTTGGTCGCCGCCTCTGCCCAAAGCCATATCAAGGGATTGTTTTGCAATAGTTTCATTTTCTTCATAGCTATTGCCACCCATTCCCACACCTATAGAGAACGTGATGTAGGTACGTTCGCTTAATGTAATATTATGGGCTTTTTCCAAAACAGAAAATTTTTCTTCAATAACCGTATCAACAAATTGCCTGTCCATTACTACAATAAATCTGTCACGGCTAAGTTTTTTAAGAATACCGCCTGTTCCTCTGATAAAATCGTCTAACAACTGTTCAATTGCAACCGAAATTTGTGCCTTTTCGGTTTCTTTTGCATTCTGAAGTAAATCCTCATAACTGTCAATAATAAACAAAAGCACAACAGGTCTTGTTCTGTGATATTCATCTGCCAAAGTAAGTTGTTCGGTAATATCGTCAAAACGCAATATACTTAATTCTTTATTGGAAATTTTCTTTTTCGTTACTGAAAAAATGCGGTCATTAACAGGGACGGTTACATTTACATTGTAATTAAATTCACTGAAATTGATTGTGCAAATATCCTGTATTCTCTGATTAAATACATTCTCGCCCTCAATAAATTCATTAAAAGCAAAATTTGCCCAAACAATGCCGCCGTCATCACGAATTACAACTATAGCTCCGGGGAAATTATTAAGTGTTTCAATTCCCTCCGTAACAATATCACTCTTTATTCTTGCAAGGTAACGACTGCTGTTAAACCGCATTAATACAAGATTGCCTGTTGAAACAACCGCAATAATTCCGAATATAATAATTAAAGGGACAGGTGGTTTCTTCCCGTCAATCCATAATGTTCCCACAGCCGTAATTGCAAGTGTAATTGAGGTTATTACGGATATTAAAACACTTACAAAAAACTCTTTTTTCAATTTTTTTCCTAAAAATAATTATTTAAGGTGAAAGCCATAATAAAACTAAAACCTTATTATACTAACTTTCTATTACTACAGGTAAAATAATAGGCGAACGTTTAGTGGTTTGGAAAACAAATTCCGATAAAGCATCTGACACTTTTTTCTTTATAACGCCCCATTCGTGACAGTCTTTCAGCATATTAAGTGAATGGATTATAGCCACTTTAGCGTTGTCCATTAGCTCTTCGTTCTCACGGACATAGACAAATCCCCTTGAAATTAACTCAACACCTCTCAAGGCTCTGTCTCGATAATTAACAACAACAACGATAACACCATCTTGAGATAATTGTTTCCTGTCACGCAAAACAATTGAACCCACTCCGCCCACGTCATTACCGTCAACATACACACTGCCGGAAACAACTTGAGAAACAACTTTTATTGTATCACCGTCTGTT
Organism: Oscillospiraceae bacterium; assembly: GCA_031262245.1. Taxonomy (GTDB): domain Bacteria; phylum Bacillota; class Clostridia; order Oscillospirales; family Ruminococcaceae; genus BNZF01. Next base: position 5,878 of record JAISIJ010000050.1, read on the forward strand.
TCAATTACATTCCCCAAAGCAGGCACAACAATATTTTCTTCGGGTATACCCATTACATTGGCAATCTTTGCGTGTTTTGTCAAATGTTTATATTCGCCGTGAACAGGTATAAAGAACTTAGGACGTGTAAGTGCAAGCATAAGTTTTAATTCTTCTTGACAGGCGTGTCCCGAAACGTGAACTTCATACATCCCCTCATAAACCACATCTGCTCCGGATTTCATTAAATCGTTAATAACCCTTGTGACGTGTTTTTCATTACCCGGAATAGGATTAGCAGAGAGTATAACATAATCGTGGCAGGTAATACGGACTTGTCTGTGGTCGTTACTCGCCATTCTTGTCAATGCCGATAACGGCTCACCCTGTGAACCTGTTGTGATTAAAACAATTTTTTCATCGGGATATTTAGCCATATCCTTTGTTTCAATCATAGTATTTTTCGGGCATTTAAGACATTTAAGTCTTGTGGCAGTTTCAAAAGTATTGAGCATACTTCTGCCGAATAAAGCAACTTTTCGTTTATTTTTCTCCGCACAGTTAATGATTTGTTGTATTCTGTGAACATTCGAGGCAAAAGTAGCAACTATAATGCGTTTTCCCTCTGCTTTGTGGAATAATCTCTCAAAACTATCACCTACAGTACGCTCTGAGGCTGTAAAACCGCCTCTCTCAGCATTTGTACTGTCAGACATCAATGCTAAAACGCCTTTGTTTCCCAATTCACCGAAACGCTTAAGGTCGATTATATCACTGTTTATAGGAGTATAGTCAATCTTAAAGTCACCTGTATGAACCACAATACCCGCCGGAGTAGTTATTGCCAAGCCTAAACTCTCGGGAATTGAGTGATTGACATTAATAAACTCGACAGACATAGAACCGAAAGATTTAATATCTCCGGCTTTTACCTGATGAAGTTTTGTTGAAGAAAGGATATTGTTCTCTTTGAGTTTGTGTTCTAAAAGTCCGAGAGTTAATGCAGAACCGTAAACGGGAACATTTATTTTCTTAAGAAAGAAAGGAATACCGCCGATATGGTCTTCGTGACCGTGAGTAATAACTATGCCTTTGATTTTATCCGCATTACGTTCTAAATATGTGAAATCAGGTATTATGACGTCAACGCCCGGCGTTTCATAATCGGGAAACGCAATACCGCAGTCGACTAAAAATATGTCATTATCTGTTTGAAAAACCGTAAGGTTTTTACCTATTTCATTCAGTCCGCCTAAAGGAATAATTTTCAAAGGCGATGCGTTTTTCAGGGTTTTAATCTGTTTCTTTTGTGCCGGTTTACGTCTTTTTGTTGCTTTAACAACAATTTCTGTCTGTTTCTTTTCGGAAGAAACAGACTTTTGGTTATCAGGCATATAACCTCCTGTTAAAAGTATTTTTTAATATGTAAAAAATAAAAGTCATTATATCAATATTTTTATAATTTGTCAATAGATTTTCAAAACTTTTTTATTCAACCTACTATATGTAGAATTTTGCGGGGTAGTGACGCAGTAAAAAACACCACGTCACTACCGATAATTTTATACATCGTTTCTGATTATATCTTCATAAGTTTCTCTTTTTATAACAACTCTGCTTTTTCCGTCCTTAACAAAGATAACTGCCGGTCTGGGCAATCTGTTGTAATTTAATGACATTGAATAATTATAAGCACCTGTTGCCAAAACTGCAATAATATCCCCGGCATCAACAGTTTGTAAAGGCATATCTTTACCTATCAAATCTCCGCTTTCACAACATCTGCCCGCAAGTGTGATAATATCATTCTTTTCTTCAGCCGCTTTATTTGCACACAAAGCCTCATATGTTGACTGATAAAGTGCGTATCTTGGATTATCACACATACTGCCGTCTATTGATACATATTTACGGATATCGGGAATATTCTTTACTGCACCTACGGTATAAAGTGTTATACCTGCAGGAGCGGCAATTGACCTACCCGGCTCAATCATAATAAACGGTACTTTGAGATTTTTCTCTTTTGCTATCTTTTTAACTACAACAGAACACTCTCTGATATATTCATTATAAGGAATAAAATCGTCATTTTCAAGATATTTTATCCCGAAACCTCCGCCTAAATTTAATTCGTCAATCTCATAATTAAGCTCGGATTTTATTTTCTCAATAAGTGTAAACATCACCTCAACTGCGTGAGTAAAAGGCTCTGTATCCATAATTTGCGAACCGATATGACAATGCAAACCTTTAAGGTTTATATTGTTATATTCCAAAGATTTCTTTACAGCCTCAAAAGCTTCGCCTGTTTCAAGAGCAAAACCGAATTTACTGTCTATCTGTCCTGTTTTGACAAAATCGTGGGTATGAGCGTCAATACCAGGTTTAATTCTGAATTGTATATCAACAATTTTATTTGCTTTTTGTGCAATGCCGTTAAGATTTTCAAGTTCTGTAAGATTATCAACGACTATTCTGCCAACGTTTACAGAAACAGCATATTCCAATTCCTCAATTGTCTTGTTATTACCGTGAAAAACAACATTTTTCGGGTCAAATCCCGCTTTCAAAGCAGTATAAAGTTCTCCGCCGGACACAACGTCAGTTCCGACACCCTCTTCTTTTGCAATTCGGTATATTTCAAGACAGGAAAAAGCCTTGCTGGCATAACATACAAGCCCATTGCCGTCATAGTATTCATCAAAAGACTTTTTAAAAGCTCTCATATTTTCACGAATAAGATTTTCATCCATAACATAAAGCGGAGTACCGTATTCTTTTGCCAATTCAACAGCAGAAACATTACCGATATATAAAGTATTGTTATTTACGGTTAAATTATTCGTCAGCATTTTATATCTCCTTAATTTAACATTTAAAAAGGTAGGCAATTGCAAGGTTAATTGCCTACCTTACATTAAAAAATTTATTCCTCGGGATTTTCCAAGCGTTCTTTCTTTTTGGGGTCGAAAACGATATTCATAACAGTTATTAAAACTGCCATAATAATGGAAACAATAAACATTCCTGCCATTCCCATTCCCATAATATCTAAAGATTTATTGAAATTATCTTTATTAATTTTTACTTCAAAAGTTGCTCCGCTACCTATAGTTTTAAAGCGTATACCCTGTTCGGAAGCAAATTTTTCTGCATATGATTTACTCTCACCGTATATTATAAGATTAGTATCACCGATAAAAGCATCTGCTGAAATCCAAGTTACGCTGTTGGGGATAGTAATCTTTTCAAGATTTTCACAGCCTTCAAATGCAGAATTGCGTATAGTTTCAATACCGTCTTTTATTGCAACTTCCTTAAGATTATTGTTATGATAGAAAGCGTTATTATCTATTGCAACAATAGGAAGAGTAAAATCCGAACCTGTATATACATTGTCAACAACAACATATTCATCATCACCGAGATATTCAGTTATAATAACAGATTGATGATTCGGAAAATGAACATTATAATTCTCCGTTGAAACAATCTCGTCTGAGGCAATATTTACTGTACATATAAACATTGCAACAATTACAAAAAATAGCTTTTTCATATACACCCTCCTATCCTATAAATTGTTCTACTAATACGATAACAAGACCGCCTGCAATTGCCGAAGCAACTTGTCCGCTGACATTTGCTCCTGCTGCGTGCATAAGCAGGAAGTTAAAGGGGTCTTCTTTTAAGCCCATTTTGTGGATAACACGAGATGACATAGGGAATGCGGAAATACCAGCCGCACCTATCATAGGGTTTACTTTATTTTTTAAGAAAAGGTTTAAGAATTTTGCAAATAACACACCGCCGACAGTATCGAAAATGAAAGCTATAAGCCCTAAACCTAAAATCATTACTGTTTGTTTTGAAAGGAAAACGTCTGCTTGCATCCTCGCCGCAACTGTTATACCTAACATAAGTGTGATAATATTTGCAAAAGCTTTTTGTGCTGTATCAGACAGTGAATTAAGCACACCACATTCACGGATTAAATTACCGAACATTAAAAATCCAACCAAAGCAACCGAACGAGGTGTTACTATACCTGCAATAACCGTTATTGCAATAGGCATAAGAATTTTAGTTGTTTGAGAAACAGTTGAGGGTTTATATTCCATACGGATTAAACGTTCTTTTTTTGTTGTAACAGCTTTTATTACCGCCGGTTGAATTATAGGCACCAAAGCCATATAAGAATATGCCGCAACAAGTATTGCACCTATATAGTTACTGTCAAAATACATTGATACAAAAATTGCAGTAGGACCGTCGGCTGTACCGATAGCGGCAATAGAGGCAGAGTCCTTAAGGTCAAAACCGATTAACGCCGCAAGGGAGAGTGTAAAGAATATGCCGAAATGTGCCGCCGCACCGAAAAGAAACATTTTGGGGTTTGAAATAAGCGGACCGAAATCAATCATCGCACCGATACCGATAAACAGCAAGAGCGGAAACAGTTCATTGGTTATACCGTTGTCAAAAAGTAAATCCAGTATACCGTGTTCTGCCTTTGTGGTAGTTTGTCCGTCAGTACTGTGTGAGATAAATTGAGTTACCGCACCTGACATAGGCAAATTTGCTAAAATAGCACCAAATCCCATTGGTAAAAGCAAAGTCGGTTCCATATCTTTCTTAATTGCAAGATATATTAATATTCCGCCGATTAACCACATTGCTATATGAGATATGGTGATATTTTGTACATTCTCGAAAAGAGTTTCCATTTTTCCTCCCATAAAAATAATAATCATAGTATTATATCAAAAAATATTGTTGTATGCAAGCATATTTTGAAAAAAATAATAATAGTATATACAAAAGCGGGGTGTTAGGTATGTTCAGATTTCGCAAAATACATTCACGAAAGAAAAAAACACTTTTTAATGAACGTATTTATTATACAATAACAGGAATAATAAGCGGATTATTTGTAACCATTCTTTGTTTATTGGGCTTTTCATATCTGTTAAAAACATTAGGTTCAGACAGCGGTTTAACCTCGGCATTATCAAATATTGCATTAGTTGCAGGGTGTTTTGCCGCCGGATATACCGCAACAAGGCATAAACGCAAAAACGGATTAAAAACAGGACTTATTGTTGGTGTTATAATATATGGTGTTGTGTACTTAATCGGAATTTTCACTTTCCGCAATTTTGTAGGTTTATCCCTGTTTACAAAATTGCTTATTGTTATAACTGCCGCTTGTATCGGCGGAGTATTAGGTGTTAACAGCCAAATAAAACCTAAAAAGTTTTAAATTTCAAGCGAAAAACCAAGTCTGAAAAAACATCAGACTTGGTTTTTTGCTCTACCTTATTCAATAAGGTCCATAAATAATATCAATAATTTCAGTTGCCATTTTACAATTGAAACTGTCGTCATTCAGACATTCATAAGCGACAAGTCTATTATCTACAAGTGTATCAAGGTCGAAAAATTCCATTGACTTAAATTCTTCAGAAGTAATGTTCAATTCTTCTTTTAAGAATTTTTCATTATCCTTTGTTAATTTTGCCATTTGCATTTTTATATTTCTTCAAATACTCCATTTATTATCTTAGATATTTTATTTTAATAAAAACTTCACTCAACTATCTTTCTTTGCTCCGCAGTTTTCACAAAATTTACCGTCATTTTCCTGTCCACATTTGCAAACCCAAGTATTGCTCTCAGGTTTTTTACCGCCGCAATTGGGACAAAATTTTCCTGTATTTTCTGTTCCGCAATTGCATTTCCAAGTACCGGTCTGTGCTTGAGGTTCGGGTTTAGGTTTACCACAAGACATACAAAATTTTCCTTTATTATCGTATTCCCCACATTCACATTTCCAACCGTCAGAGGGAATAACACCGAAAGCTTTTGCCTGTTCATTTACTTGCTGTTGTTGAGCATAAGGATTTTGTTGTGCAAAGGAAGATTGCTGTTGTGCTTGTGCCATATTATTATTCGATACCGCACCCATATATCCACCTGCAGAGTTCATACCTACACCCATTCCCATAAATGCACCCATTGCACCATTGGGATTACTGCCAGCATCCTGTAAACCTTTTGCAATAGAACCTTGAACAAAACCCTCACGGATAGTAGCGTCACCCAACATTGCACCTTGGTTACGCATATTGATAAGCTGTTTACTCTCGTCATCGTAAGTAAGACTGGAAACACCGACAGCTTTAACTTCAAAACCTCTGTTATTTTTCCATTCCTCATCTAAAACTTCAGTCATATATTTTGACAATTCAACAGCTTTTGAGGGTAAAGCGGAAATTCTCACACCGTCTATAGACATTTGAGATATGGAAGCTTGTAAAGCAGTTAAAAACTCTGAAACATACTGGTCGCCGACATTATCAAATTCCAATCTATTGGCATCACGAGGACAAACTTCAATGTAGAATTTCAAAGGGTCGGTTATCTTAACGGAATAATTACCGTGACAACGTACAAATAACTCTGCATTGTAAAAGCTATCAAAGTAGTTTACAGCATTTTTTGTTCCGAATTTCAATCCTCTTATTTCCTGAAGATTGATAAATATTGCTTGTTGAGAGTTTGAGGGAATACCGCCGAATTTGAAACGTTCCCAAGTATCTTTCAAAGCAGCACCGAAACCGCCGCTGAAGAGAGAGGGTGCAGTTGAATTTTCAACAGTATAATAACCCTCTTCTGCAG
>JAISIJ010000175.1 GCA_031262245.1 Oscillospiraceae bacterium
GGTTAGATTTACGGGGTTGAGGGCAGATGTTTTGACAGGCGAAAGAGCAGATGTAGAAAAATATATAAAAGGCAACCCGGCAGACAATCTGGTGGGTTCACACAGTTTGTTTAATCAAAATATTTTCTGGGAATGGGTGCGAAATCAGCAAGAAAAATTTCAATTACTAATTGTTGACGAGAGTTCTGTTTTGGGTAATTTAAAAACCGATATTAGTAAAAATGCAAAAGAGGTTTGGGGTTTATTTGAAAGGGTTATTTTTCTGAATGCAACGCCATTTGAAGCTAAATTGAATACATTTTATTCGCAGTTATCGTTACTTGATGATAGTTTGCTTCCGGTGAAAACTAAGTTTGAAAAAGAGTATTGCAAGTTTGATTACAGAGGAATGTATCCGAAACCAACGGGCAAGTATAAAAATCAAGATAAATTTCGTTGGCTTACGGGGTATAGATATTTTGCGAGAACTCGCAAGGCAAAAGGCGGAGTTAAGGCAGATTGCGAGAGTAAAGTTATAACTGTGCCGGTGAGCAAGGTTCAGAGAGAGTGGTTGAAAAAGAGCCAAATGACCCAGTTAGTATATGATTGCCCCTGTGCGTTTGATGAGAGCATAGAATTCAATGCAGACAATGTGCCTAAAATAGGCGGTTTGCAAAAACTGCTTGAAAATGATTGTAAAAATGCAGATAGTATTTTAGTTTTCGTTCATTATAAGCAGGCACAAACGTATATTTCCGATTGGCTTACAGAGCAAAACTACACAAACAGGGTGCTTTGCGGAGATACAAAAGATAATGAGCGGTATGGGATTATTGACGATTTCAAGAATAAGAAATTTAAGATTTTGATTACAAACGTTCAAAAAGGTTTGGACTTTGGTGATTGTGATTATTGTATTTTTTACGGTTTTGACCCGAATCCGAGTAAAATGGTGCAGTTTGAGGGCAGAATGACGAGAAGTTTTGATATTATCGGAAAACAAGTTTATTTGCTTTGCGGCGAGGGAAAAGAAACTGAGCGATTAAATAAAGTTATAAAAGTGAGAGCGGGAGCTATGGCGGATTTCACGAAAACGGATATTTCCTGCATAATGGATTTACTTTTGGAGGATTTATGAGTATTCAAGGTGGGTGTAGTTATAATTGCCGTAAAGGCAAGATTTATGTAGGGGGTAAGTGGGAAAAATGCCCCGAATGTAGCGGTAAACGTGACAGAGAGGCAAAGGGTGCGGTTGGCGAGGACGGCAGAAAAATTGCCGAAAAACTTAATTTAAAAGAGCAAGCAACGGGACTTTTGTTTGAAAGTAGTTATGGTTTTACGGTATATTCGTTGTTTGATATAAAGCCCGAAACTGTGAAACCCATTGCAAATGCACTTGAAACCTTGATAAAACAGGCTTCCGTGGGCGAAGTGCCTTTTGACAGTTATGTGATAAATGCGGGGTGGAGAGCGGATATGGATAAGTTTTTGTATCCGTATTGTATGCGGTTGTGGAAATCGGGGGTAAATGTTTTGCCGTTGATTGACTCCGTTGAGTTGTTGAAACTTAGGGAAAAATCGGAGTATTTCACAAGCGCGGGGTATAAATTTGAGGATTATTGCAAGGGCGATATGGTTGTGTTGACTATGTTGCAGGCTACGACTAAGCAAGAGATTTATGCGATTTGCGAATTGTTTGAACACCGAAAGAGAAATAATTTATCTACTATTGCGATTAGCAGTACCGTAAACAGAGAGGTAAAGAAATTGGCTGTTTGGGCGAGAGAGGGCGAGCGTAAAACGGTTTTCCATAAGATTGAGTATATAAAACACAGCGAAGAAGCAGAGGAAACTAAACAGGTGAATATTACAGAAAATAATTCCGAAAATTCAAAGAAACCTTTAATATTTTGAGGAGAAAAAATGGGTAAAGATAAGCGAATAAAAGCGTTGCGTAAGGAAGCAGAACGAAACCAATTGGTGGAAGAATTGAAGAATGTAAAACCGAGCAAAAAAGTTTTCGGCAGATTGAATGTGAGAATGCAGAAAACAATGGGTATTCAGGTATTTTTACTTGTTTTCAGCACGATAATTTTACTGCTTTACTCGTTTATGCTGCTTTTTAATACGGCGGCGGTTTTGAGGGTTATATCGGAAAACACAGAACAGGCGGCAAAATACTTATTAACCATAAGTGAGGGAAAAATTATTCCTGTGAATGATATGGTTGAGTTGGAAAGCTATGAAGTGGCTTCTGACGGACAGATAAATGCCGTGGGTAAAGACGGAGCGGATTATGTTTCAAGGGCAGAGGTAGTAATTGTTGAAGATACCGCAGGCAGAACATTTTTTGATAAAACCGAGGGTGTGGTAATTACCGAGGCGACTCCTGATTTTGCGTTGAATTTGTTGCAAGGGGTTAGTTACGGTTGGGTGCTTGCCTATGCGGTGCTTTTCGGTGCGATTATGATATACGGGCATAAAAATAAGTGGCTTGTTTACGATAGAAAACTGCCTGTTATCTTGTATTTTGTTATAGTTTTCGGATTTTTATTATTTACAGGTGGGGTTGTTATGCTCACTTGCAGTGGGGGTTGATATGGATTTTGAGAAAAACAATGAAGAAATCGTTGAAGTTGAAACAGAAGAATTTGAAGATACCGAATTGGTAGAATTCGATGAGGAGGATTTGGATTCTATGGAGGAAACGCCTCCGCAAGTTGAGGTAAATAGCGGAAATAATGGCAATAACGGTTTGAGTTTGGAAGAACAAGTTAGAGAAATGAGTGATAAGCTCATTTCTACTGTATTAGGCGAAAATGATGAGTGTAAATCTTTAAGAAAACTGCTTTTTAATGCTTTTAAACCTGATATTTTCAGAGATGAAAACTATGTAATTTACAAGGTTTTATATAGTTTTAAGGATAGAGATTTTCTGCCTGATGCGGAATTTATGCGTATGTATTTATTGCGTAATGAGTGGGTTCTGCGTGAGGCAGGGAGCAAAATCAATTTAAATGCGTATTCGGAAGTAGATGAGAATCCGGCGATTGGCTATATTATGGGGGTTATCAAGCAGTATAACCGATTAAGCAAAGAAAAAAACTTAGATTTAAATGAATTTAAGTTAATAATTGAAAAATACAAAATGGGTTTTCAGAGTCTTGCAATTGAGGAAGTTTTAGACCACAGCAAGATAATTCTTACAGAGGGTTTAACGGAAAATCGTAAACATTTGCAGGGGTATGAGGATTCAAAATTATTACGATAGGTAAGAGTTTGATATTATCTCCGTCTTTTCCCCCGCTCCACACCGTGCGTGAGAGTTTCCCCTCACACGGCGTTCTATCAATTATAAATATTCATAGATAAGAAGTT
>JAISIJ010000279.1 GCA_031262245.1 Oscillospiraceae bacterium
TTTGAAATGTTGCACTTATACAAAGCAAAAGCAACGCTGTCCGATTACTTTGATTTAAACCGCCGCTATTGCAAAACAACCGACACGCTTCTCTTTGCCGATGGTAAGGTGGAATTTGATGTTATTCCATCTTGTTGGATTAAAGGCATTTCAGATCAGCTTCCTCAAATTGCCTTTACGCCGATTGATACGCTTATTTCTGACATCGAACTAAGTGCAATCGCTTCATTCTTGGCAATCGACATAACTAAACTGTACTCTGACCTTGAGAGACTATTTGGTATTCGGATAACAAGCGGCGAAGATGCTTCAGAATTGATTCAACAAGAACGCTATAAGCGATTCAATAAACTGATTGATGAACGCTTTAGTAAGGAAATTCTTATTGATCTATTCAGTAAATTTGAAAGCCGTAACGATGATTCAATTCGTCAGATAGTAACGAACAACGCTGATATTCCAACCATTTTTGAATATGTTCTCGGTATAGCGTGGTTCGTAATCAGCGGTCGCAAAGGCAGAGTTCTTGAGTTTATGAATTTGTCTTTGGAAGCAGATTTGTTGCCAAGAACTCACGCACAAGGTGGCAATGCAGATATTGAGTATCATTATCCTAAAACCTCCGAATACCCTGCACATTGCTTATTGATAGAGGCTACTCTTGCAGATAGCACCAACCAAAGACGAATGGAAATGGAGCCTGTCAGCCGTCATTTAGGCGATTATATCCTGTCAACCGGCGATGAAAATGCTTACTGCGTATTTGTTTCCACATACTTGCATCGCAATGTAATCAGCGATTTCTGCAATAGGAAGACATATCAGTATTATGGAAAGAATGATAATTTCGTTGACGGCTTGAAAATTCTGCCGTTGGCAACAGCAGAAATAAAAGCAATCCTGCAAAAAGGCATTGACTACAATCATTTGTACTCTTTGTTTGAAGAGGCATATCAAAACAATGTTAATCCGGCAGAGTGGTATGAGGAATATATATTTAATCAAATTAATATGAACTAAAATATTATTTTTAAAAATAGTATTGAGTAGAAGGCGGTATAATATGACTGACCGTATGACATCAATAAATCCTCAAATGCTCATTTGGGCACGAGAAGTTAGTGGCACATCTCTTCACGAAGCGGAAGAAAAATTTGGTAGAAAATTAGCAGAGTGGGAAACCGGCAAAGAATTCCCATCTTATGCAGAACTCAAAAAAATTGGAGACTATTATAGAAAACCAATAGCGGTATTTTTCTTCCCTGAACCTCCAAAATTAAAGAACATTCCTGCTTCTTGCAGAACCTTACCAATTGAAGGTTCACAATTATTTGATCGTAATTTAACTAAAGTTGTAGATTGGGCACGTTCAATGCAGCTTAATCTTTATGAATTGCATCACAATATAAACCCATCTCCTTATAAATTATCTCAAATTGAATTCGATTTAACAAGCTTAGATGCTACATCTAACCAACTCAGAAGTATTCTCGGAATATCATTAGAAAAACAAAAAAAGTTTAATAAACGAGATACTGCTTTTGAACAATGGCGAAGTAGTTTTTTAGAATTGGGTATTTATATATTTAAAAACGCTTTCAAGAATGATTTAATCTCCGGATTTTGTATATATGATAGCGAATTTCCTGTAATATGTATAAATAACAGCTTCGCTCATTCGCGTCAAATATTCACTTTATTTCACGAATTATACCATCTTATTTGTAAGACAAGCGGAGTTGATCTTTTAGATGATTCATCTTTGGAGAATCAAGAGATTGACCAAAATAATAAAATTAATTTTGAGATTGAACAAAAATGTAATCGTTTTGCAGGTGCTTTTTTAGTACCTAATTCTGATTTTTTGAATATTTCAAAAACTATGCGTTTTACAGATGAACAAATAATTGAATGTTCTGATTTATATTCTGTGAGCAGAGATGTAATATTGCATAAATTATTAGAGAACAAGATTATTAATTATGGGTTTTATTTGGAAAAATCAGAACAATTTCGAAAAGACTATTTTCGTGTAGTTAATTTTGATGAAAATGGAAAGAAAAAAGGTAACGGAAATTATTATAGAACTCATGTTGCCTATATCGGTACACAATATTTAGAGTTAGCATATAAAAATTACTATACAAAAAAAATTTCTCTCCCCCAATTATCCCAATATCTTGATATGAAAATACATGGGGTTAAGGTAATAGCAGCCCAGAAAGGTTGGGGTGCTATATGAGAATTTATGTTGTTGATACTAATGTTTTTTCAAGAACATTAAATAACTTATCTTTCAAAGCGTTCGAAGATGTAATTTATAAGCCGTGGTCTGACAGAATGAATAATGGAACAATTATCTCAGTTGATGAAGTTTATAGAGAATTGGACAGGCTATATGGAGCAAACGATGCAAAATCAAAACGTAAAGAGCAAGGGGAATGGTTACACACTCATAAATTTGCTTTTCAAAATATGACTGAAAATGAAGCGAAAATTGTAGCTGAGATTTTCAAAAGCGGAAAATTTAGGGAAGGTGTAAAAGAAAAAAGCTTGCGTGATGGTACTCCCGAAGCTGATGCAATTTTGGTAGCAAAAGCAAAATGTGTTAATGGTATCGTGGTTACTGCTGAAAGTAGTGCAAAACCCAATTCAGAAAAAGTCCCAAACATCTGTATCTCACAAAGTGTTCCTTTCATTGATTTTGATGATTTTCATATTCTGTTAAGAAATATAGTTTCCGGGAAAGATGAACTTGACAATATCAAAGTGAAATATTCGCTTGAATATCAAGGTTAGTAGCATAATTCAAAGGAAGTCACAAAATTATCTAAATAAAGGAAAAAACAACTATGATTACTCCACCTATATGGACGATGCGTTCATTATTTGAAGAATGGCGGATTCAAGCTATTCTTATTTCACATATAACAACAAATAGTTTCGAACAGATGATTCAGGAAATCATTAACAAAGATATTGCAAATGGTACAATCAATGTTGATTATGACCTAAGAGATATGCCGAAAGCAATAAGAGAACCGGCAATTGCGTGTTCTCAATTTTACACATCTTATACTAACTATTTGATTTCTCGTTTTACTGCAATTATTGAATTGTTTTTAAAAGATACTGTCAAAGAACAACTTAAACTAAACCAAAATTTAACTGAAAAGTTATTGTCTTCTAATATTAAAATAATGCCGTTAAAAAAATATTTAAAACATTTTGACACAGATGAATATATGACTATGTTAAATATCGGTGCCGGTGAATATACAAAGGGTGAGAAATGGAGTAAGAAATTTAAGAACTGTTGTGCGTTTCTTGAAATTGATAGTCAATGTCAAAATCAAGATATCAATAAAAAACTTGATAGTTTATTCGATATTCGAAACGATATTTTACACTTAAACAGACATCAGACTGAAGACAAGATTCCAAAGATAAAAACTACAAACGGTTTAGAATATGACCGGGAAACTCCTCTTGATAATAATCAATATATGGAAATAATAGAATATTTAATTCAGCTACGATATGATACTATAATAATGTTGCAAAACTTCACAACAGAACTATATAAAAAATGGTCGCCACAGTACGATTCAGCTGAAACAAGAATTTGTCAGATTAATGATTATTTACGAACATTAAAACTCAAATCTATGCCGGTTTAAACAAACAATAAAATCTTCAATTTGTACTATTTTCAAAAAAACCTCAACGAATAATTACCGATTTCATAATAAAATACCAATAATTCGGGTATACTATAATTAATAATAGTATACGGAGGGCATTTTATTGTTTGAAAATAACGAGGTTCAGGAACTCGCCATATCAGATTTGGAACATTATCACTACCGCACTTTTAAACTTTACACAGGTAAACTATACTTAGGCAAGCAAGGACAAATGTTACATTCGTGTAACATTTGTCGGCTTGTTAGGGGAAACACCATTTTCCCCTAAGACCCTTTTTTCGTTCTTTTGCTGACAGCAAAGAAAATCGCTTTTCGCTCAAAATCACTCCGTTCAGA
>JAISIJ010000284.1 GCA_031262245.1 Oscillospiraceae bacterium
TCAATTTCATTCTTCAAATTCAATCTGAAAAGCACACCATTTCAGAGCCTTGCGACTGAAAAGGTGGCTTACCCAATACCCGTTTTGTCGCCTAAAAATAGGCAACGAAACGGACGTGTTCGCAGACGAACACTTATCGGGCAGGGGTTTCACCCCTTGACCCCGAAAATCCGACTTTTGAAAACCTCCTGTTTCCAAAAAAAATTATCCTAAATTTAAGTCGGATTTTTTGCTCCGCAGTCAAGGGATACCCTTAAACCCTGTTTTAAAAACTGTTCTGTTTAATTTTTTTATAACAAAAATAGCCGAAAAATTTTCTTGACTTTTTTAGAAAAATATGTTATAATGTATAAAATATCACAAATATGAATTTCAAGATAAGAAAATACAGAATATTTTTTTCAAACTAATTGACTAAAACAAAGGAGAATTCAAATGAAAGACAAATCTCAAAAGAGTATACGATTAAAAACAATTAATAAAATAATTTACTTTGATAAGGAAACTATTAGCAATATATTACAAGAACAAGATAGAGGCACTAAACAAAGTCAGTTTGAAATAACAACCTCTAATGAAACATCATCAGAACTAAGTGCTGAAGCGGATATTGAGGCGAAACTTGAGGTTCCTTTTGTACTAAGACTGAAGTTTTTATTTTCCAGTAAACTTAATATTAAGGAATTTATACGACACAATAATTCAACAACTATAACATCTACAGAAATATCTGATTTTGAAAGATTAAAACCTTTTCTGAAAAAAATTGTTAATGCACAACTTTTGGATATTAAAAATTCTTCGACATCGTATAGAACTCTCGGATACTATTCTCAAATGATGTCAGATAAAATTGAAGGTTTAGACATTAAAGAGTTTAATTCTGTTATGGATAGCTATGATGGATACGATACATACGATGTAGGCGAAAATACATTTGTAAGATTTAATAACTCAGCTTTTCTTAGCAATTACAAGAGAAATGATATATTAACGACTAAAATGACATTGTATTAAAGTAGGAGATTTTAATAGAAACACCTTTAATTTTATGAAACAAATTAATGATTTAAAAGAAATGTATGATGATATACCACAAAACAGCACAATCGGTGATATTTATCTTCCGAATGAAAATATAAATCCCCATATAAATACTGATACAAATTACAATAGTAATTCCACAAATGATATAAGCCTATATGATGTGCTTTATGCGTGCATTGAAGCAGAAAAAGAGGGTATCTAATATGTATAATGAACGAAAATATATAGTAGTAATAGGCACAAAATCATATTTTGATAATTATGTTAGGCAGAAATTAAATAGTGATTATGATAATATAGATACACTATCTGACGTAGTTATCACATATACTAAAAAAATAAATACTGGAAAAAAGGAATTTGAGAGAAGCAGTATATTAATTGTAAGAAATGATGATTATCATAGTATTGCGGAAACTGCACATAACCGATTAGGTAGTTTGATTGAAGATATTACAACAAATGATGCTAATATCTTTATTCATAATCCCACTATGGATTTAGATAGATATCTTAAAAATCTTGAAGAACAAGATAAAATTCAGATAGAACGTGAATATCAAGAGTATACTATGCAATGTACACCGCAAGAGTTTTTTGTTAAAATGAAGAATATATCATCAAATATTATTGGGCAAGTTGATGCTGTTAGGTCTATAAGTAAAAGTCTGTGGTATCTCACACAAATTAATCGCAAAAAACCTTTTGTTGTTATGCTTTACGGAAACAGCGGTATTGGCAAAACTGAAATGATTCGAGAAATTGCTAAAGAATTCTTTGATAGTAAATTTCTTGAAAAACATCTTTCAATGTTTAAAAATAATGTTAATTCAGAATATTTATTTGGGAATCAGCCCAACCGAACCAATATAGGATTTGATTTATTGCAGAGAGAGTCAAATTTATTGTTTCTTGATGAATTTGATAAATTGGCAGATTATTTCTATTCAATTTTTTATACTCTCTTTGATAATATAAAATTTAATGATTCTACATATGAAGTAGATATTTCCGGATTATTAATATTTCTTACGTCGAATTATGCAAGTGAAGATGAGATAATGAAACATTTGGGCAAACCTATTTATTATAGAATAGATAAATTTATTCATTTCAAAGATTTTTCTCCTGATACAATATATGAAATTACAATGTTTGAAATAAAAAAATATGTTGCTGAAAGCAACAGTAATCTTAATGAAACAATTTTATATCATGATGTGTGTAAAAAAATATTATCCAAAGGTGAAAATGCCCGTACTATTAAAAATAAAGTATTATGGTCAGTAGAAGATACATTTTTCAAAGAGGTTGAAAATTCATCAACATAAAAAGGAAATTTACAAAAATGCTCACACAAAAAAATCAAAGAAAACGCACTTGCGTTTGCAGTTAAATGGGAGAAAATTGTCGGGAACGAAGAAGCACTCTCGCAGAGTTTTTTGAGTGAGTTTTTGAATGTTTTCGGATTTAATCTTAACGTGAAAAATTACGAATACAAAGTTAAAATTTCAGACGATAAAGACGGTTATATCGACTATTTTGAACTGGGTAAAATTGCTGTCGAAATGAAGTCTATTGGCAAAAATCTCGACAAGGCATACGCACAACTGAAAGAATATATGACCGCAATTCCGGCAGAAGATTATCCCGAAATTTTGATGGTTTGCGATTTAAGAAATATCGTAATTTATCGTCCCGAATTGAAGGACGTGATTAAATTTCCCACACGAAAATTACACCGATATACGAAATATTTTTACACGCTGAGCGGTGCAAAAAAAATGCCCAAAGATGACGACGAAATTGAATTGAACATAAAGGCATCCTATTTGATGGCAAGTTTGCACGATAAATTGAAGGGAATAGGCTATACCGGGCACGAGCTTGAAGTATATTTGTGTCGAATTTTGTTCTGTCTTTTTGCGGATAAAACACAAATTTTTCCGAATAATAATTTCCAAAATTACATCAAAGAATCCGACAAGACCGGCACAAATTTAGCGACCCGACTTGAAGAACTCTTTGAAATTCTCAATACCGACGAAAACAAAAGACTCACCACAATTTCGCCGGAATTAAAGGCATTTCGCTACATCAACGGCGGACTTTTTGCCGAGCGTTTGCACATTGCGGGCTTTGATTACAAAATGCGTGCGGTTTTGCTCGACTGCTGCAAGTTTAATTGGGAAGAAATTTTGCCGTCAATCTTCGGCACAATGTTTCAAGCTATTATGGACGAGCAAAAACGACGTGAAATCGGAGCACATTACACGTCGGAAGAGAATATTCTTAAGGTGTTAAACCCGCTCTTTTTGGACGATTTGTGGTCGGAATTTAACAAGGTTAAATCGTCGGTTAAAACACTTGAAAATTTTCACAATTATGTTGCAGGACTGAAATTCTTAGAAATAAAGACACCGAATTTGATACAATTACATTATTCGGTTGCAAAACAAAAAACGGCTTGAAGCCCCAG
>JAISIJ010000299.1 GCA_031262245.1 Oscillospiraceae bacterium
TTACCTACGGAAAATTTTAGACTGGTTATCCGCAAACGAATTATATGAGAAAATTGTAAATTGATTACTTTTAACATTTTTGGCAAATTTTGTCCGGTCATTTATTGTTTCAAGTTTCAAAGGGACTTCACTTTAAATTTCCTACTTGACTTTATGCCAGAAATATGTTATAATAAAATATATGTATCATTTTGGGTGGAATGATGTAATAATTTGACGAAATATCCTGCCAACAAAACTTCTTATTAAACCTAAAATAATGTTATTTTTCACAAAATAATATTTGATTTTTATGTTGATATATGGTATAAATACAAGATAGAAAGTTATTTTGTTAAAATTAGGAGATATCCTTATAATATCGAAAATGGAGCATATTAATTTTGTGTTCATAAAACCTAAAAAGCGTATAAACCCCCTTATTTTTATCACTTTAAAAAATCTATGAAAAGAGTAATTAATCTATGAGATATTATCTGAAACGTTGTGGCTTTCAGGAATTGGGAAGTATAAAAAATGGTCGTTCGCAAAGAGGACGGTATTTACTTACATCTATGGACACTTTGGATTTTTTTCCGCCGTTATCAAAATCTCAGTTAAATGATTCGGCATTGCTCCCAATTGTTCCTTTATATTCAGGTAGAAAAGTGTACTGCAACTATGTTTATCATAACGACAAATTTCACGGTTCTACTGCTGTACACCCTCGTAATGAATATCGAATTTATCTAAATAAATCACTTGAAGAAGAACAGTTACTTTTTAAGACTGATGACATTGTAATAATTCGGAGTGAGAATCTGACTGAAAACGGAGAAAGTCAAATTGTATTCTACCTTGACCTCATACAAGACCGTCAATCGGCGTTATATCGTGAATTAAACGCTAAAATAGACGCATATCCTATAAAAGGTGCTTATGGTATTATCGAAGACGGGTTTATATCCGAATTTGAGCATAAGATTGAAAATTTAAGTGTAAAAGCAAAAACCTTCGTTGCTATAGACGATTCCGTAACTAAGCAAATTGAAAAAACAGACACTGAAGCTGTTGCAAATCTCTTTAATTCTGTTTCTTTCCGCGATTTTGTTATGGTTGGTTATAATTCACTTTGTGCAATAACGGGAACTGTTATCCGTTATGAATCATATATGAATCTTGAGGCTGCACATATCAAACCAAGAAGTCATGGCGGTTTATATATGCCAAGTAATGGTATAGCTTTATGTAGAGATATGCACTGGGCATTTGATAAAGGCTTTTTCACGATAACATCAGACTATAAAATACAAGTGCATCCTAAAACTACAAGTGATTTATTGCGTTCGTATGATGGGAAAAATCTATACACTCCAAAAGATCTGTTTTTTAGACCTGCCGCTGAAAATATAAAATATCACGCTGAAAATGTCTATGGCTTATTCCTGACATCGGGGAGGTTGTAAATGAAACCGTGTGCAATTGATTTGTTTGCAGGATGTGGCGGACTTTCAAAAGGTTTTATTGATGCCGGATATGAAATTCTCGTTGGAATTGACAATGATAAAGCGGCACTGGCAACATTCAAAAAAAATCACGGTAAAGCTGAAGCACTTAATGCTGACCTTTCTTTACCCGAAACGTTTGATAGAATCAATACCATAATTGGAAATTCCGAGATAGACGTTATAATAGCAGGACCGCCCTGCCAAGGCTTTTCACTAACAGGTCCAAGGAATTTTGATGATAAGAGAAATAAACTTTATCTCGCTGTAATTGAAACTGTTAAGACTTATCTACCTAAAGGATTTATCATAGAGAATGTACCCGGGATGGCAACATTGTATAATGGGGAGATTAAAGATGAAATCTTAAAACGCTTTAAAGATTTGGGATACAACATTATTTGTAAAGTTTTATGTGCTGCTGATTATGGTGTGCCGCAAATGCGAAAAAGGCTTATCTTTATGGGGGTTCGAAATGATATAGGTACTCCTGAATTCCCGACATCGATAAAAACACCCGAAAATTATGTTACTTGCCGTCAGGCAATAAGCGACCTCCCTTCCAGAAAAGAGGATATAGGGAAAGAGGAAGATGTGTATTCTTCTTTGCCAATAACAGATTATCAGAAAAAAATGAGAGGAAACTGCGAAGTTCTCTTTAACCACGTTGCAACGGTGCACAAACAATTTGTTATTGATGTAATACGCCAAGTTCCTGAAGGTTGTAATTATAAAGCTCTTCCGGATGGTGTCGGAGAAAGTCGGAAATTTCACGAGGCATGGACACGTTATCACGGAGACAAACCATCCAAGACGATAGATACAGGACATAGAAATCATTTTCATTATGAATATGACCGTGTTCCTACAATTCGTGAAAATGCAAGATTACAATCTTTCCCGGACGATTTTGTGTTTTTAGGGAATAAAACCCAACAAAATCGTCAGGTAGGTAACGCTGTCCCTCCACTTTTAGGCTATTATTTAGGGAAAAAGCTTCTTGAAATTATACGAAAAGGTAATAAGTACGATGATTAATACTATCGATTTGTTTGCCGGTTGTGGCGGACTTACCGAAGGCTTTAAACAAAACGGAAATTACAATACTATTGCTTGTGTTGAATGGGATAAAGTGCCTTATAACGCTTTGCTTCATCGTTTCAAAACCAAGTGGCATTATAAAGAGGCCGAAAAAAGAGTATTGCGTTTTGATGTTCAACGTGTAGATGAACTCATTAATGGTTGGGACGATTCAGAGTATGGTAAATCCTCAGGATTAGATTTTCTGGTTAAAGAAAATGGTGAAAATGTAGATTTAATCATTGGAGGTCCACCTTGCCAAGCATATTCTATGGCTCTCCGTAATCGAGATGAAGAAAAAGTTAGTCAGGATTATCGAAATTTTCTATTTGAGAGTTATGCCAAGATTGTAAAACACTATAAGCCAAAAGCATTTGTTTTCGAGAACGTACCGGGAATTCTTACTGCAAAACCGGGTGACGGTAAAGAAAAGGTAATTGATATAATACGCCGGCAGTTTTCTGATGCAGGATATGTCTTATTAAAAGACTTGAGTAAGGCTATTATAGATTTTAGCGAATACGGAGTCCCTCAAAACCGAAAACGTATTATTATACTTGGATTAAGTCGAGAATATTTTGGTAATCAGGCTGAGTCTATTCTCCATAAATTTTATTATGACTTGTTGCCGGAGTATAAGGTTTCAAAAAAGCATACTGTTCGTGAGGCAATAGGCGATTTACCAAAATTACTTCCCTTGTTAGAACCGATAGTAGTTGACGGAAAAAAATATGCTCATTCTTTTTCAAGCGATAAATCTGTTCTAAATCATACGGCACGTTATAATAATGCACGAGAAATCAACACCTTTCGCTTATTAACAGATGATATTGCAAGTGGACATAATAAGTATACTTCTGTCAAAGCCCTAACTGACCTCTATAATTCTTTGACGGGAAAAAATTCAAAAGTTCATAAATACTATGTTCTTCGGTGGGACGAGCCAAGCAACCTTATACCTGCCCACCTGTATAAAGATGGACTGCGTCATATTCATCCCGACCCCGAACAGGCTCGTACCATAACCGTCCGTGAAGCGGCAAGGCTTCAGACTTTTCCGGATGATTTTGAGTTTATTAGCGGAACAGCTATGGATTTTAAGATTATAGGCAACGCGGTTCCACCTTTGTTTTCAAGAATTTTGGCTGACGTGATACAAAATATATTATAGATGTTTTTTAAATTACTGTAATAAATCAGCATACTAGATAACGAGGAAACAATTATGGCATCACTTAACAATATCAGTATGTGGGATAAGAATTTCGGTTGGAAACACATAACCGCTGATGCCGCATATACTAAACACCCCTATGGTGCAAACACCCATTCCCACATATTCCTTTGTGAGTTATGCAACCAATATGCAAATTTTGTTGTCGGAGATAAACAACAACCATATTTCAGACATAATCGTAACAGTAAGGAATGTGAGGAAAAATCTACGTCTCTGAATTCACGACTACTCACTAATCCTCTCCGATTCTCATTGCCTATAAGAATAAAACAGATAAGCGGTAAATTTGATATTCAAATTGGATTTCTGCCTGTCACAGATACTGTGCGTGATAAACAAATTAATAGTGATAATAACATCATAATATCCGCAAATGGAAAAAAATTAAGAGAATTTTCATTCGAGAGGCTATCAACAGAAAAAATATCGTTTCTGAGTGTGGGAAGTAATTTTAGTGAGAAATATAATATTGCATTTACCAAAGATAATCTTGATAAATATTATTTTCCAACAGTTGTCGAGGGCTTTAATAGCAATGGTACGCTGTTTGATAACGAAACCGGCAAAAAATTACCCCTTAATGCAAGCACTGTAATTAACCAAAAATATATTCTTATAACTCGAAATTATTATTATATTCATACTCCACTTGCTATACAATGTAAACAATTATTATCAATATCACCATATACTATTTATGAAATAGAAGCTACAGAATTATCCAAAGAAGTCTCTGACTACTTTCTTAAATTTGGAGGACGATTAACGAATACTCCTGCCGAATTAACAGAATTGTATCCCTTTACACTCAAATCCTCTCACGTTTTATTATCTGTAAAAGATAAAACGTGGTTTCATAAATCAGACGGATATATAAACGTCTACCCATCACATATAAAATTTAGCAAGAGCAGTGCGATAATAGGCGTTTCAAATTCGGATAACCAGATTCTTTCTTTAAGCCGATTTGAAAATAATCTAACGGTTCTACGCTATCTTTACATTAGACGTGTAAATGTTTCGGAAATCGAACCTAAAAAACGCCCAACAAAAATAGATATTTGTACCATTGATGATACGAATATCCTACACAGTGAGTATCAAGTGTTACCTAAAAACAAACTTTTATATGTAACCCTTGAATTTGATGGTAAAATTGAAATA
>JAISIJ010000359.1 GCA_031262245.1 Oscillospiraceae bacterium
AATGGTACGGGTAAATCTACGATAGGTAGGGCTTTAAGTGGGGAAATTAATGAAGGTATCGAACTCGAATTTACACGCAGTAAAACGGTTAATGATTTTGAAGTAGTAAAATTCAACCAAAAATTTATTAAGGACAACTGTTCAAACTATAATAACTGGCTTGGCATTTTCACTTTCGGGGAGGGTAATTCAAAAGCTACTACAATAATTGAAGAGGAAACAGAGAAGATAAAAATTGCGGACAAAATAATTAATGATAAAGATATAGAAATTCTAAAACTACAAGCAGAACAATCTGATTTAAAAAATCCTAAAATAAAAACTTCACCCTTAGCATTAATATGGAATTTAACCGATACTGTTCGAGATGAATTCCCCAAAGTAATACCATCCAAAATAAGAAAACAAGCTGATTTTGTTAATGCTGTTATTTCAAACCAGTTAAACGCCGAACACGAATTTTCCGTATTAAGAGAAGAATATAAGACAGCATACGACACAGATACTATTCCTTATACTGATTTTCAAAAAATAACTCTCAGTAAGTCGCAAAATCAGAATTCAATTAAACTCATCGATACACCAATTATAAACAGTTCGGATACTAAATTCGGTCAGTTTATCAAACAATTAAACTCTACTGATTGGATTAGATTTGGTCACGACCATTTTCATACAAACGGTATTTGTCCTTATTGTCAACAAATATTGCCGCAAAATTTTGAAAATGAAATCGCTGATTGTTTCGATGTAAGCTACCAAACGGCATTATCGCAACTTATCCAATTCAAAAAGGATTATTCTGAAGAATTGGGAAGGATAACAGAAATTCTCAATTTTAACCTCGAAAACAATTATCCTATAGATGACCGCCAACTCTTTCAAAGTAAAATTGAAAACTTTAAAAGGCGTATGCAATCAAATCTTGATATAATTGATTTAAAGATTAATAATCCCTCAATTGATGATAAATCCCTTGAAGATATTGTCGCTATTTGTGGGGAAATCAATGATATGATTGAAGGGTACAATCAAAAAATTAAAAACTATAATACTGTTAGAAATAACCCGGAAAGAAAGACCAATTGTTACAATAAAATATGGGAATACATCGGATTTCTTTGCTCTGAGGCCGTAAAAAAATATCATTCCGAGAATTCAAGAATATCAAAGGTTATTAATTCTCTTGAAAAAGATAAGATGAATGCCGAAAGTGATAAAACAGCAAGTAAAAAGGAAATCGCTTACCAAAACACATTAATTGCAAGTGTACAACCTGCAGTAGATGGAATAAATGACCTTTTGTTAAAGTCGGGGTTCAAGGGTTTTTATTTGCGTACAGTTAAAAAGAGCGGGCAAAAAGCATATCAAGTTATCCGTCAGAATGAACAGGTAGTAGGTGAAAATGGAGATAACCTCAGTGAGGGGGAGCATAACTTCATCGCTTTCCTGTACTTTTTCTTTCTTGTTAAAGGTAGCCATAGTGATACAGACACGAAAAAGCCTAAAATAATAGTTATCGACGACCCTGTTTCAAGTATGGATAGCGGCGTTCTCTCGATTGTTGGGACATTGACAAGAGAATTAGTAGATGATTGTTTCTGTGACGGAAAAAATCTGAATATTAAGCAACTTTTTATTCTTACACACAACCCTTATTTCTATAAAATAGTGTCCAATAACCGTCTTAGCAACGAAAAAGACACATATTGCAAATTCTCTTTCTTTGAGGTGAAAAAATCTGAGGATAACGTTTCGTCCATTATACTCTGCGAACAACAGAAAAAGCAATCCGATGATTATGAGAATTTCTCTCCTATACAAAATCATTATTCTTCCCTATGGAACGAATACAAAGACGCAAGGCTGACTACAACATTATTAAGTATAATGCGTAGAATTATTGAATACCATCTTATCGAAACTTGCAGCTACACGTTAGAAACGCTCTGTGACAAGGTTACTTCGGAACTCGCAAAAGACAAGCAAAAGCTGAAGTCGGTAGATAATGTGTTAAAACGTATTTCAGACCCTATGGCTGAATTGCACGAACCGGGTATAATCAGCGGTCTGTACCTCCATTCGACAGCAAGCACCGAAATGCAAGATTATAAAGTTGCTTTTAAGGAGATATTTAACGTTGTGGGTATGTCGGCTCATTATGCTAAAATGTCCGGCGAAGAGGTGTAGTGTGAAAGTATTTCCTCCTAATGTGCAATTTCACAGAGAAATTTATGAACAGAATTTTCACGTTAAAATATCCTATTTATGATACAGAGGTGTGACGATTGACTAAAACTCACTATATCGTGGTGGATTTTAGTGATGTGGAAACAAAGGATGGTAAATATGAAAAAGCAAACGAAGCATAAAAAACTCATAGAAAAGAATAAGCATAGAAGTAGTAAAGTAAAGGGAAAAAACGAAATTATCGTTTATATGGACGAAAGTGGGAATACCGGAGTTCAAAAGTATGATGAAAGCAAAACTTGGAATTTTAATAAGCAAAATCCACAACATTATTTCTATTATGGTGCAATCATAACAAAAAGAGGTAATGTTAATACAATTGTGAAAAAGGTAAGTGAAATAATAAGAACAAAATTTGTAGATATTAAAGGTGAATTTAAGTGGAGCAACAAAAAAGCCCAAAAAAGAGCAAATAAACTTGTACCGTTAATTCTCGATATTATCATAGAAAATAGAGCTATTTTTTATGTAGATATAGAAAATAAAAAGTTTTCTATATCAAAGTATATTA
>JAISIJ010000397.1 GCA_031262245.1 Oscillospiraceae bacterium
ATCCGATGGAAAAAAAATAAGTTTCCAGTGTAAATTTTTTCAAAAACGTGTAGATTATTCAAGCATAGAAACATCTATGGAAAAAGCAGGAGAACATTTTAAAAATAAATTAGATGAAATCTATTTGTTTTGTAATGAAGATCTTAGTAAAGATAGTAACCCGTATAAGCGTATTGAGGAAAAACTAAAAGAAAATAATATAAAACTCAAACTATATTGTAATGAATCAATACTGGACTTTCTTAAACTAAAACAGCATAAAGCTGATGTATTAAATATAATTAAGACATATTTTGTTTTTTCAAATAATCCAAAAATTCTCGACGAAAATGCTATCTTGCATAAAGTTTCTGATTTTTCATATAATAGTGTTGAAACGTATAAACGTTCTTTTGATGGTGTTCTTGTAAATATCGAAAATATAATTCCGGATATTGTACCTTTGCTTTCAAAACCATTGGAAGGTGATGACGTTGAATGTTCAAATGAAAATCTTAATTATATTTCGCCGGATAGTGTGTCTAAAAAAGTTGAACAAGCTATCGAATCAGATGAAAAACCTCTCTTAATAGTCGGCGGCGGCGGTATGGGCAAAACGGTAACCTTAGTTTATTTGACACGCCATTATAAAAAGATATATAATGAGAATTCAGAAGCAAAATATATACCATTCTTTTTCCGTTTAAATACTTTAAATGATAAACCGATTACTTCTGATAATTTATATGATTATATTTTTGATTCATTTTTTAAGGAAGGTAATAATCAAAAATCGTTTTTTGAGCAAGAAAAAGATACATTTAAACAAATTTTGCATTATGGTTTTGAGGGCAAGAAAATTTTGCTTTTACTTGATGGTCTTAATGAAGTAGAAGATAAAATATACAGTCAAGTAGAGCGAGGTTTGGCGTTATTCTATGAAACATTTCATAACATTAAAATTGTTATTACTTCAAGAAAAGGTTTATCAAATAACAGTCATAATTTTGTTAAATTTATTACCCGTAGACAAAAATTACTGCCGTATGACATCGTAAAAAAACAACTACTTTCATATACTGAAATAGGTTCCAAATTATACAATAGTATTTTGGAACAATTTGAAGACTCTGAAAATCAACGTAATGATATAAATGGCAAAGCAAAAAAACGCAGTCTTGATGTATTATGTAATCCGATGATGCTTACAATTTATACCAAAATTTATTTTGAAAATGAAAATCAACCTATAAGTAATGAGTTCATTTTACCTAAAAATAACGGGGAAATTTTAGTACATTATTATGGTTGGTTATATGCAAAAACCGAAAATGAATTTGTAAGAAAAAGATATATTATAGATGAAACTGAAAAATGTGAAACTGCTGAACAAGTTGCAATCACACAGCTTACTCCGTATATAGCATATAAAATGGGTTTTGAGTTTGCAATAAGCCCTGAAAATTTCAAAAAAGCGATTGAAGATTTCGGTAATGAGTATCATAAATTTCGTTTAGATTTTGAGCAAGCAATAGAAAGTCTTAAAAATGCAAAAATACTCACATTAAGTAAAGAAAGAAGTGAAAATGGTTATGAATTTGGACATCAACATTTTCGTGATTTTTTTGCTGCTAAATATTACTTTAATAAAATAATTGAAGCTTTAAATAATAAAGATAAGGCTTTAGATTTATTGACTAAAACGTTTGCTCGTGATATTTCACGTGATGTTTTGCGTTTTCTCGGTGTAATTGCAAACGAACATAAACGTACTCCGCAACTTAATGAAAAAACAAACAAATGGTATTTGCCGTCTTTCCCAGAAAGAGCACTAAATACCGAACCAAGTTATATTGAGAAAGCACTCGCCGTTTTTAAAGAGCAAAAAGACGATAACTTTGCACTTGCAGTTAAAAATTTAATTGCTGTTTCAATGATTTGTCGTAGTAATAATATTGATGACTCTGAGGATATATTCGGTGGTGATTTATCCGGAATGGATTTTTCTCACCTTGACCTTACAAAAACAAGATTTACTAATTTTGTATGTTCAAGAGCAGGTATATATACAGGTAATGAAACACTTTCTGCTGATTTTTCATATTCGTCAGTTGTCCCCGAAACGTTTTTACCTTCTGGGCACGGTTCCAGTATTGATAAAATGCTTGTTATTAAAAGCAAAGATGGGTGTGGTAGTGATAGCGTTTACACGTTTACGGGGGATGCAATAATTTTGCATAATCTTTATGAAGGTGTTGCAAAAAAATTTTACGGTGGAGTAGCAACAAGAATACATTATGCTTGTTTTGTTGGTGAGGAATTTATTGTAACAGCAAATGAGTTTGGCAAAGATTTAAAACTTTGGGGACGTTTATCAGACGATTCTGTTCTCTTTATTTGCAATATTAAAATTGATGAAAATGCTGCTATTCGCAGTATGTTTGGTAGGAATAATGGATTTGTTGTAAGTTTTGCTGACGGGACAATAAAATATTTTATAACTGATAATGTTGAAAGTGTAGAAATAAAAACAAAATATACAGATAATCCAATACAAGAATTACCCTATACGCTGTTGTTTGAGAATACAAATCCTATTAACGAAGTTTCTATGATTCTATGTAATGAAACTGTTGCAAAAATTTCAGAATCGGGAGAAAATTTTTATTTTATAAATGGTTTTAAACTTTATAATTATAAATTTGTTTCTAATGAATATAACCAAGTGTGCGATTTAATTGATTATTGTCAAAAATACATTGATGATTATAATAAGAAGAATGATAAAAAGTATACTGTTGAAGACTTTTTTATCAGAGAATTTGAAGTATTCCCGGAAGATAAAATTGTCGTATTTGTTTTATATCCTTGGAACAAAACTAAAAAAGAATCAGAGGGAAAAACAGTAATTCCCGAAATGTTTGCTGTGGATATAGAAAGTGAAAAGCGACTTGACATTATTTGTGATGATGATTTCAAAAATTGTGGTAACAAAGGGACTGAGAAAATGGCAAGACCGTATATTTCAAAATGCAAGCCTAATAGCAGAGAAAATGAGGAAGGAAAAAAGTTTCTTGTCGATACAAGTATAGGATATGTTTATGAGTTTATAATAGATAACGATAAAATCAGATATGACCGACGTTATAAAACTGCGGAAAATGAAATAAGTACAAACTGGCAAGCAGAATACCTCAATTATCGAAATGAGGTGTGCGTAGGAGCTGTTTCAAATAACCGAACATTCAAATTATTCGACAAAAGTGCTTGGCTTTTAGAAGATTATCAAGGATTTTATGCGGGTATGCGTACTTTTCGTAAAATCAAAGGAACAGATGGTTTGTTTATTGTTGCACTTTATGATAATAAAATAAGTATTTGGGATAAAAATTTACATTCAATATGTAGTTTCAAAGCCCATAAAGACTGGTGTTGGTCAGCAGATGCAAATAGTAAAACTCATACCGCAGTTTCCTGTTCTCAAGAAAAAATCAACAACATCAAAGAATGGGATATTATCACAGGCAGAGAAATAAAACTTAATGGTATTCAGTACCATTCCGCAAAAGTTGAAACTGTTTGCTATAATTCTAATGCTAAAATTATATTAAGCGGTGGTCACGACGGTCTTGTAATTCTTCATCGTCTTGAAGAAATAGAAAATTGTTCACGAGAAGTTAGAAGTACCGTAATATATCGTGCAGAAGAAGAAATTAACAGTAATGGTGAATTGGAACAAATAAAAATAGGGGTAGCAATTTTTGCTGATAATGAAACTATAATAGTAGCTGAAAAAGGGAATAATGCTCCTCAACTTGTTGAATTGGATTTTAATGGTAAAGTAAATTACAAATATTTTGATGATAATCGCAAATCGGGATGGTATCGTAGTATTCAAGTTTGCTGTAGAGAAAAATATCTGATAAGCTCCGGGGGCAACTATGAGTTTGGAGATAAGTTTAATGCTGAAGGATTAAGTGTAAGTTCTTGCCTCTGGAAACGTTATAACGAAAATCCTAATGACGGAAAACCTGTGTTGTATTTTGTAAATAGTAGAAAGAATATAACAATACAATATGCAATGGTTACAAATAAAATTAACGAGAGATATTATGCTTTTAGTTTATCAGCACAAGGCGAGATTTTTATGTATGAATTACCTGATATAGATAAAATCGAAGAGAACCCTATATTTTTAAATTCATTTTATAATATCAAACTTGGTGGAAATTTGTTTCACATAGAAACTTATGGAGAAATAGAATCTAACAAATTCTATTTATTCATTACAAGTTTAAGTGGAGAAGTTTATCGAATTAATTTTTCTGAGATTTTGGTTATATGGAAAAAATACAATAGTAATCCTACTGACAAAAATAATATAACAAAATTTTCAGAAGAGTGCAATACAGAATTAAAAAATTCTCGTGAAAGATTTATAATGTCTGCAACTAATATGAGTGGCTTTTTATCACACAGATGTAATTGTATCGGCATTAATGATGAATCTTTACAAAAATATTTTAAAACATATAATTGTTCTAAGGAGTGAACGACTAATGCAAACAAATTTAATATCTAAAGGAAATGTTAAGTTACTTGAAGCACCTAATATAAATAGTACAGGTCTTGCAATTGCTTATTTTTCTACTCGAAAGGGTGGAATAAGCACAGGTGAAAATGGCGAAATGAATTTAAACCTTTTCAAACCTAATGACCGTGAGAATTCTGATGAGAATTTTAAGATTTTCTGTTCATCAATTGGAATTGACCCACAGTCGTTAGTTCTCGGAAGAGAAAAACATACCGCAAATATCAGAATTGTAGACAGAGATTTTTGTAAAACTGATTTTTTTGCCAAAGGTGATGAAAATATTTATGAATACTTTGACGCACAAATAACAAATGATAATGAAGTTACTCTCTTTGTTTATAGTTCAGATTGTTCTGTTTTCTTATTTTTTGACCCTGTAAAAAAAGTTATTGCAACTACTCACGCAGGTTGGAAAGGTTCACTCAACGGTATAATTCCGAAAACCATATCGAAAATGACAGAATACTTTGATGTAAATCCTGCTGACTTATTTGTGGCAGTTGGACCTAATATAAAGCAATGTTGTTTTGAAGTAGATAAGCCTGTTTGTGACGAGTTTTTATCTTATGATAATGAGTTTAAAAAATATATTGTTGAAAAAAATGACAAATTTCATATTGACCTTGACGGCATAAATACAGAACTAATTGTAAAATCAGGAATTAAACCGGAAAATATCGCAAATAACACACATTGCACAATGTGTGAAGAAGAAATGTTTCATTCTTATCGCCGTTGTAAAGGCAACAATGGTGTTAATGGTGCAGTAATAAAACTTTTATAGATTTTATTACTGATAAAGAGTAGTTATAGAAACAAAAAAGCCCATTCCGATTAATTTCGGAACGGGCTTAATTCATTATCAAAATTCGCTTGCAATGTGCAAAATTGTATGGCAGTATAGATGTTGGATGATATGATTTAAGGCGAGTTGCACATAATTATTTTTCGTAAAATTAGTATTTTTACGAAAA
>JAISIJ010000475.1 GCA_031262245.1 Oscillospiraceae bacterium
CTTATTGACGGAGAGGCATTAACCTTATCTTTTTTTGAATTTGCGTGCGATTTAGCAAATTTAAAATCGAGAGGTTGGATTAATAAAAAGTATAAAAGGCTTCCGCTTAATGAGATACAAAATGAGTTGTGCGAAATTTGCCGTTATACAACCGCAGGAATTTTAACTGTATATTTACAGGAATACGGAAAAAAGGCATTAAGTGAAATCAGCGAACTCGCAAATCTTGCTTTTGATCACGTTAGCAAGTATCTTCGGGTGTGTTATGACCAAAATCCTGAAAATGAACAATACGTCAAGAAACTTTTGACAAATCTCATCAGTTCAATTGAATCATCTTTTTTAGTTACTTTTAGAAAAATTAACGAGGACGCCAATTACGTGTTTTTGGTTGATACCCTCAAGCATTTATTATATTTTGATTTTTACCATACGGGTAAGGTCTACTACACTACAGCTAACCCGATAAAGATAAAGAAATGCCAGAATTGCGGGCGGTATTTTGTCGTAAAGGGGCGCTCAGATACTTTATACTGTGATTACCCCGCGCCGCAGAATCAGAATTTCAATTGTAACGATCCGCATATGTTGCGTTTTTACGGCGACAGCGAAACGGAAATAGAGATAAAAAAGCGCAGGCATAGGATTTTCACCACGTGGCAAACCCGTTTGCGAAATCACCCGGAAGACACAACGGCTCAATTCATCTTTGAAAATTTCAAAACACGAGATGCGGAAATAAAGCTTGCGATCGAAAACGGTTTGCAAACCGAATCGCAATACTACGAATTCCTTAAGAATTATCCGACTCCGAGTACGTTTAAGGGAGACCCTGAGGCTTACCTTAAGGCAATCGAGGATTACGATGCCGATTCTGATGAGTAGGCTTAGGCGATAAGCCCTCCGCCCCACTGGTCGCGAAATTCCCTCTTGTGACTATATATTTTCTATACCGGACTGTTCTGTACCTTTGTTTGTGAGGCGTGGGGCAGTTTGGTATTTTTGGGGCTGGTTATTTTTCATACCCTCAACCATTGAATAACGCTTTTAGAAATTGATGACAATTGGTTAATTGATTTTGTTTTGAACAATCTTTAACCAACCATTTAATCGATAAAAGCTCTCAAACCTACGTAAATGCTGAATTCTTGATTGGTTAAGATTAATTATTATAAATTTTTAAGCTAATCCGAAGTCGATTATGCTATCTGATGCTCCTGCCGAAGTATAGACATATCTGCGTTTGGTTTTCGACAGTTTTGCGACCACTGGTCGCGGTATACTGTGGACGGTGGGCGGAGAAAGAAAAATGCTCTGCGGGGACGGGTTGTGATAGTTTAAGGCGGGGTTGGTTGCCCTGCCTTTTGTTTTTGCAGGATCAACGCGAAAATTGCGAATTGGGGTTGAAATTTGGGTAGGGGGTGTGGTATAATGGAAGTGACCCTATTTAAAACCTTAACACAACCCCGCGTTATATATAGAACTCGATTGATTGGAGCAATACTATGGGTTCATATGCAGCAATTTCAATAGGTAATTATGGTTTTTTATTATCAAAAGACTCATTTAGGGACTTGTTACGTATTTATTCACCTGCAGACAGAAAAACAGTAAAGGCAGAATCTGAAGATGATTATGATAAGTATTTGTACATAACAAGTGTAAAAGAAGCGAAGTGATGCTTAGATTTGTTAGGTTACACCTTAGAACAAACAAAACAGATATTTGAAAAAGGCAGATCAGAACATCTCCAATACTTAAAAGAAAGTTCCAAAGATGAATACGACGATTATTTAGTACAATTCACTTATGAAAATTGGAGTAATGCAGTTCAAAAATATGCAAGGGTTTTATCACAGGACATTTACGATTATCCAAATTTTAGATATGATGAAATACAAAAATACAAGAATAATCCAAATAATTCTTATTCAGAGAAAAAAGTTTTAAGCACACTTCCGTTTACTACTGCGGAATACTTCGCTTTCCCGTATGATTATGAGGATACAGATTTATGGAATGTCTTTCGTGTTATACTTGAAGCGTTTGAAAATAGTCAAGAAGTTGTTTTAAATTATTCTGACCTTTATTACGGTGAATGTTGCAAAGAATATCCCGAAGAAGATGATTTTTGTGATGACAAAACGATAGTTTTAACCGAAGGCAGCTATGACGTTGAAGTTCTTAGCAAGTCTATGGATCTCTTATATCCGTATATGTCGAAATTTTATTCGTTTATTGATTTTTCATTCAACTTAGACGGAGGGACAAGCTACTTATCGAAATACACAAAACTATTTGCCGCTGCAGGAATTAAAAACCGAGTAATCGCGTTGTTTGACAATGATACAGCAGGGACACTGGCTATGAACGATTTGTTATCAGAGACAAAAAGGAATAAATCTTTCCCGGATAATTTTAGGATTTTATCATTACCATATAACAGTGACGTGGAACATTGGGCTACTCTTGGGCATACAGGAGAAACAGAATTTAACGTAAACGGTCTCGCTTGTTCAATTGAGATGTATTTAGGCAAAGATGTATTATTCGATGATGCCAATAAGCCCTACCCGGTAAGGTTTACGACATATATCGAAAAAGCGGAAAAATATCAAGGCAAAGTAGTAAAAAAAGACGAAATACAAAAAAGATTTGCATTAAAGCTTAAAAATGCTAAAGAAAATGGCATTGCCGATATTTCGTCTTGGAAACAGTTAGATAAAGTGCTAAATGCGATTTTTAAAGCGTTTACATAAGTCAATATAAGAATTTGAAAGAGTGAGGTTTCCCTAAATGATTAAATGCCCGTTTTGCAAATTTAAAATTAAAGAATTTGAAGACCATATAGACTGCGCCTCGTGCGGTAAATACACTATTGATAATCCCTCAAAAGAAATTTCAGAAGAAGACAGAACAAATTTCGCGGGTTATCTTTTTGAAACAAACCGCACCTCAACGCATATTAAAAAAATCGTTTTAGAAAATGATGTTTTCAAAAACGAGGTCTATTCAAGCGGCAAAGTGCCGAAGACAACAGCACAAAAGATGAATAAGTTATTAGCAAATTTATATAAGCTTTGCAAAGAACCTGCTAAGGATTTTTATTACGAATCTCAAAAAGGCATATCCATTGCCGAAGAACACGGCGCGGAATATAATAGTGACAATGAAAGCTGTATAGGCTTTCAGGTTTGCTATACAAACAGCTTCAGAGAACTTCAACAAATAATGATGTTATGCAATGAATCAGAATATTTTTATATTTTTAAAGATCACAATAAAAGAGCTAACGATGCACTATTTGGAAGTAATCCATTAATTATGGAATTCAGATTTACGGCAAAATGGGTATTGTATGCA
>JAISIJ010000265.1 GCA_031262245.1 Oscillospiraceae bacterium
GAGTTTATCATCGGTTGTAACAGCATTAGGCATAAAAATTTTTTTCAGTTTACGAAAAACATAAATCGGTGGGCAGAGAAAACTGTTGAAATGGGTTATTTTAACTAATTTCAAGTTTGAAGAAGGGCTTAAATCAAAAAGAGCAAGTAAAGTTTTTTTAGTATATCTGCGTTTATGGTGAAGAGCTACATCGTGATTGCTCCAATGTGACATATAAGCGGGAACAGTAACAATTAATGTACCGTTGGGCTTGAGCAGCTTAAGTAAAGCATCGGCGGATTGCTTGTCTTCGTCAACGTGTTCCAATACGTCAAGGGAAGTAACAATATCAAATTGACCGTTTTCAAAAGGAATTTTATCAGGAAGAGCACCTTGTTTTACTCGGGGATTGTCTTTGTTTGTTAGTTCAATTGCCTTTTCGGAAAATTCAAAACCATATGCCTCACCGTATTTTTCATAGCGTTTAAGCATATTGCCGAAACCGCAACCGGCATCAAGGAGTTTTACATTATCTGATTTAGGTAGATTTTGTCTTATTGCCTGTTCAACAATCTCTCCCTTACCGATAAACCACCAATGCTTATCAGCAATTTTATACATTTGCTCGTATGCTTCTGTAGTCATTTAAATTCCTCTTTATAATATATGTAAAAATTATTAATAGGGGAGTTGCCATAGCTTGTCCCCTTTTTTTGTTATATGCACTTTTTCAGATAGCAGAAGATAACCTCTTACTCTCTCGTAAACTTTTAGCCTAAAC
Organism: Oscillospiraceae bacterium; assembly: GCA_031262245.1. Taxonomy (GTDB): domain Bacteria; phylum Bacillota; class Clostridia; order Oscillospirales; family Ruminococcaceae; genus BNZF01. The sequence goes on from JAISIJ010000265.1 coordinate 761, forward strand.
TTCGCCTAATTTATTCCACTTGTAACCCTTTAGTCTACTTAATTCTTTTACCCAACTTAAGTCTGCCACCCTTGAATCGCTTGATACCCCTAAATTGCACCTTCCAGACCCACCTAAATCAGACCCACCTGCCGATGACCGGACTTGAACCGGTACACTGTTGCCAGCGAGGGATTTTAAGTCCCTTGCGTCTGCCTATTCCGCCACATCGGCTACATATTGACAATTAATTGTCAATATACACATATAATACTAACTTATACTAATATTTTTTCAGCATTAACTGCAAATAAACTATAAGTATTTAATTATAATTCATTTCTGTTTTCAAGAGCTTTGAATAAAGTAACTTCATCGGCTTGTTCTAAGATACCGCCGATTGGAAGACCGAATGCAAGACGAGTTACTTTAAGACCTATGGGTTTGAGGATTTTAGCTATATAGAGAGCTGTGGCATCACCTTCGATTGTGGGGTTGGTTGCCATTATTACTTCTATTATATCATTGTCACGAACCCTTGTCAACAATTCTTTGATTTTTATTTTTTCGGGAGTTATTTTTTCGAGGGGAGAGATTAGACCGTGGAGAACGTGGTATACACCTTTATATTCGGCAGTACGTTCAACGGCATTAATATCTTTCGGAGTTTCGACAACACAAATTTGTTGTTTATTTCTTTTACCTATTTCAGCATCTGTACAAATTTTACAGAGGTCAAGGTCGGTAAAAGTTTGACAAACGGGACAAAAATGTATAGTTTCTTTAACTTCAATCAAGGCTTTTGCGAACATTTCAACTTCGTCAATATCAAAAGAGAGGGTTTGATAGGCAAGACGTTTAGCAGTTTTCAAACCTATACCGGGATATTTAGCGAAATATTCAGAGAGTTTGATTAAAGGTAAAGCGGTATTATCCATAGAAATTCTTTAGAATAAACCGGGGAGAGAAACGCCTCCGGTAACTTTCTCCATTTCCTCTTCGGTAGTTTCTTCAATAAGAGCAACGCAAGCATTGATAGCGGAGATAACTAAATCTTGAATCATTTCAACATCTTCAACGCTGTCCTTAACGGTTTCGGGAGTAATTTTAAGAGCTGTGATAGTTTTATTTCCGAGCATAGTAACTTCAACAGCACCGCCGCCTGCTTGAGCAGAGAATGAACGACCCTCAATATCTTCCTGTAATTTGGAAATGTCGTTTTGCATTTTTTGAGCTTGTTTAATCATAGCTGACATATTTTGAGGTTGAGCACCGATATTACCCTTTGGAATTCTTGATTTCATTTTATTCTCCTATGAGTTTTCAACTTCTATATTTAAATTTTGTGCATTGGCTCTGTTTAAAATAGTTTGAGCATTAACAGAGTTTTCACTAATCTTAATAACTAATTTATATTCTTTACCTAAAACTTGGCTGATAGATTGTTTAAGTTTAAGTTTGCGTTCTTCGGGGTTAAAATAATCTTTAACCATAGAACTACCGACCATAACTATTATAATAATCTCATCATTGTATTTGGAATATTTGCCTTTTGAACCGACAAGCAACCCATAACCGCCGTGGTCTTTGGATTTATAAGCCGACAAAATATCTTCCCATTCTGCAACAAATTCGCCTATATTTATACCGGGTGAAACGACACTTTGAACAGGAGAAACTTGGGCTTGCTGTGGGACATTTACAACTTGAGGATTTTGCATTGGCTGAGGAATACTCACTATTTGAGGAGTTTGCATTGGCTGAGGAATATTCACCGTTTGAGATGTTTGTACTCCTATACCCATACCATTGCATAAACTCACGATACACATTTCCAATTCCACTCGCTTATTCGGAACACGGGAGAGATTTTCGGAACATTTCTGTAAACATTCAAGATAGTAAAGTGTGTTGTGAATTGTAATGGATTTGGATATATTCTGCAATTGCAAAACCTCGTCGGGTAAAACAGCGGTAAGTAAAGGTGTTGCAGGGTCTGTTTGCAATAACATTATATTACGAAATTGGAAGATTAACTCTTCGCAAAGTCGGGTAATATCTTTTGAGGCATTGTAAAGAGCAGTAACAACAGCAATAGCTTCGGCAGTATTTTGAGTGATTACTGCATTGATAATGTCAAACAATTCCTTGCGTGTGCCTGCTCCGGCAACAGAAGATACAGTTTCAGCGGTGATATTGTCGCTGACTGCGGTGCACCCGTCCAAAAGCGATAAAGCATCACGCATACCGCCGTCTGCAAGAGTTGCAATAAGCAAAGCCGCATCGTTGGTAATCTGAAATTTTTCCTGTGTTGCAACAAATTCAAGACGAGCGGCAATATCGGCGGGTAAAATCCGTCTGAAATCATAGCGTTGACATCTTGAAAGAATTGTTATAGGTACTTTATGGACTTCTGTGGTTGCAAGTATGAATTTGACATATACGGGAGGCTCTTCCATAATCTTAAGCAAGGCATTAAACGCACTAATGCTTAACATATGAACCTCGTCAATGATAAAAACCTTAAATTTACATCGTTCGGGAGCATAAGCGGTTGAATTGCGTAAATCACGCACATCGTCAACACTATTATTAGAGGCAGCATCAATTTCAACAATATCTGCTAATGCGGAATTATCAGCATCTATACAATTTTCACATTCCAAACAGGGATTAGCACCCTTTGGATTTAAGCAATTGATAGCTTTTGCTAAAATTCTCGCACAGGAAGTTTTTCCTGTACCTCTTGAACCTGTGAAGAGATAAGCGTGAGAGGTTTTATCATTTTGCAATTGATTTTTCAGGGTTGTGACGATATGAGGTTGAGCAATAACATCGTCAAAAGTTTGAGGTCGCCATTTTCTGTATAACGCTTGATACATAATTTAAATCCCCATTACCCTGTAAACGCAGGTTGGAATATAGATACACCCTCGGTAAATTTTCTGTGTGATATTTAATAATTAGCTGTAAACAGGCTTGATAAAAGAGCAATTATTGCAAACAAAAAGCCAAAAGTTCCTCCGCCTAAAGTGATATTCACAAAAACACATCCTTAAAAATAACACGCTGAAAAATTAAACGCCAAAAAATAAAACGCCCTCTTGCTGCAACGCAAACCGTAATTGCTTAGTGCTGCTTGGTTCCCCACCTGACACGGTTCACAACGTGATTTCGCACAGGGAGGGCGTATCTATATTCCAAATATATACGTTTCAAAATTGCTTGTGTATTATAGCATAGAGAAAAAATAAATGCAAGCATTTTTTAAAAAATATTTTAAAAAATTTTTAAAAATATTTTAAAAATACTTGACAACCTCATTTTCATATGATAAAATAGCACACGTTGTTAGAAAAGTGCGAGTGTGCTGGAATAGTCAGGTAGTTTACAATATAGTATATTGTAAATTGAGGGGCGAAACAATAATATATAATGCAAGTTAAAATATATAATGCGAGTGTGCTGGAATAGGCAGACAGGCACGTTTGAGGGGCGTGTGTCTTTGACGTATGGGTTCAAGTCCCATTACTCGCAGAAATAAATCAGCGGATTTAATATCCGCTGATATTTTTTTAGGAGAATAAAATGGACAAACAAATACAGTCAACGATTGAAAAATATATAGAAAAATACGGTATGGATTGCAATTTATTAGTGCTTGTTGAGGAGCTTGCAGAGTTGCAAAAAGCAATACTCAAGCATTTGCGAATTACACAAAATACTAATGCGGTTGTGAGGATTGATAAGGAAAAATCTGTTGCGGATATAAAAGACGAGTTGGCAGATGTTGACTATTGTTTGAGATACCTTGAGTTGTTTTTGAATATTTCAACAGAAGAACGTTTAGAAAATGAGATAAAAAAAGCATCCCGAAATTCAGAACGCTTTGACAATATAAATTAGGGGCCACCCGGATTTGAACCGGGGATCAGGGAGTTGCAGTCCCACGCCTTACCGCTTGGCTATGGCCCCGAAATAATTAATAATTAGAAATTAGTAATGAATAATGGGATATAACAATTAATAATTAGAAATGAAGAATTAGTAATTATTGATGAGATGATAACAATTATTATTTGTAACAAATATCATTGTCATGAATATTATGGAGTAAGTGGTTTTTGTTGATTTATGCAAAATAAGTCAACTGAAAATGTAACAGCTGTGGGGTATTGCTTAGAAAAGCAGTAAGTGAACGTTAACTTTGAGAAGATACTCGACTCAATAACAGCACTAAGCCTGAAAAATTATACCCAACAGCGGATTACGAGGCTCGAACTCGCTACCTCCACCTTGGCAAGGTGGCGCTCTACCGGATGAGCTAAATCCGCACCTAAACGGGAGTTTTGCAACTCACCGTAAAGGCAGAAAACAAATAAAATGAAAAATTTATTCCGAAAATTAAAAAGGGTGTGTTTGAAGTGTACATATTATAGCAGAGTGTAGGGGTATTATATGTCAAAATATATACGTTGTTAAGAATTTTTAATTACTTAACTTCTACTTCTGCACCTGCATCTTTAAGTTTAGTAGCGAGTTCTTCAGCTTCAGCTTTGGAAACGCCTTCTTTTGCATTTTTAGGAGCGGATTCAACGAATTCTTTAGCTTCTTTAAGTCCGAGACCGAGAATTTCTTTAACTGCTTTAATAACAGCCATTTTGTTGCCGCCGTCACTTTTAAGAACAACAGTAAACTCTGTTTGTTCAGCAGCAGCAGGAGCAGCACCGCCGGCAGCAGGACCTGCAGCGATTGCAGCAGTAACGCCGAATTCTTCTTGGATAGCGTCAACTAATTCAGATAATTCCAATACGGATAATTTTTTAACTTCTTCGACAAAATTAAGAATTTTTTCAGATGCCATTTTTAAATACCTCTTTCAGATAAATTATGCAGCTTCCTCTTCTTTTTTCTCTTGAACAGCTTTGAGAGTAGCGGCGAGTTTTTGTATAGGACCTTGGAGAGAACCGACCAACATAGACAACAGAACATCTTTTGAAGGGATTTTTGAGAGAGCCTGAACTCCGGCTTGGTCATAGAGTTCCTTATCAATAAACCCTGCTTTAAGTTGGAAAGTTTCGTTCGTTTCGCTGTATTTACCGAGTATACGAGCGGGAGCGGTTTGGTCATCGGGGGAAAGAGCAATAGCGGTAGTTCCCTCAAGGACATTATCCAATCCGCTTAAACCTGTTTCGGCGAAAGCTCTTTTAAGGAGTGTATTCTTCTCAACGGAGTAAGAAACACCGGCTTCACGCAATTCTTTACGCAATTTTGTATCGTCAGCAACATTGATACCTTTATAGGAAACCAAAACACCGGCTGCCGAACCGTTTATTAATTCAATAAGAGCGGCAACTTTCGCTTGTTTTTCTTTTAATACTTTAGCACTTGGCATATTTTCACCTCGCAGTCTTTTACAGTCTTTAAAAAAATAAAAAAGTCTGTTTGCATAAACAAAAGACATAGTAGCGTTTTAAATTAACGCACTTCTCGGATGGATTTACTGTTACCATCTGTCTTTGAAATACGCTTGTCATTATACCCACTTAGGGTATCTGTGTCAACAAAATTAAGCTAAAACTGACTGTAGAAAAAAAGAGAGATTTTTTGTGCAAAATGACGAATGTGCTTTTGCGACTTATTTTTCATAAAAATACTTGACAGCCTTTCTTTATGTGTGTATAATACCACGGTGTGTTTACTGTAAGCACATTCAATACTAAAGAAAGGAGAAAGATATGCCAACCTTTAACCAATTAGTACGCAAGGGCAGAGAAGTTTCTGTTTATAAATCAACAGCTCCCGCTCTTCAAAAAGGTTATAACGCTAAGAAAAAAGTAATGACTGACCAGTCTTCACCTCAAAAACGCGGTGTTTGTACTGCCGTTAGAACTGCTACCCCTAAAAAACCTAACTCAGCTATGAGAAAGATTGCAAGGGTCAGACTTTCCAACCAAAACGAAGTTACTGCTTATATCCCCGGTATCGGTCATAATCTCCAAGAACACAGCGTTGTATTAATCCGCGGCGGACGTGTTAAAGACCTCCCCGGTGTGCGTTATCACATTATCAGAGGTACTCTCGACGCTCAAGGTGTTGCAAAAAGAATGCAGGCTCGTTCAAAATACGGTGCCAAAAGACCCAAAGCTGCTAAAAAGTAGTTTTCGGTTACTGAAAAAAGGATTACTCAATACAGTTATGTATTTATATATATTTGGCTGTAACGACTGTATATTGTACACATCGGTTTTTAAATCGAAACACCTTATACAGTAGAGTACCTATGAAACTAAACAGCGGGTGCAGGTTTGAAATTATCGGAAATCTGATTTCAGGATAAAACTTGATTATTCAGAGAAATTGATAATTAAAGAGCTTGAACGGAAAACCGTAATTTATCTGCTGTAAAAAGTGAGGGAAGAAAATGCCGAGAAGAGGTAATATACCCAAGCGTGATGTGTTACAAGACCCTATCTACGGTTCAAAACTCGTAACAAGACTTATCAACAACATTATGCTTGACGGTAAAAAAGGCGTCGCACAGAAAATTGTTTATGATGCGTTCGCTATAGTTGAAGAAAAAACAGGAAAAAATCCGTTGGAAGCATTTGAAGAAGCAATGAAGAATATTATGCCCGAGCTTGAGATTAAAGCTCGTCGTATAGGCGGTGCAACTTACCAAGTTCCTATGGATGTAAGACCTGACAGACGTCAGACTTTAGGTTTGCGTTGGCTCACACTGTATGCTCGTAAAAGAAACGAAAAAACAATGAAAGAACGTCTTGCTAACGAAATTATGGACGCAATTAACAGCACAGGTGCATCTGTTAAGAAACGTGAGGACACTCACAAAATGGCAGAGGCAAACAAAGCGTTCTCACATTTCAGATTTTAGTGGAGTACGGAATACAGAGGTTTTGGATATTTTATCCGACAAAAACGCTGTTTCTGATTGTTTTTACTGTTTACGGTGTGACATTAAGCCGCACCGTAAATATTTGTTTTTAATTTTTTGCATTTTGATTGCAAAAGCCACTTAAAATAATTTAAGTTATTAAAGAAAAGTGTGGGATACAAAAAAATGAGTAGAGATTGTTCTCTTGAAAATACAAGAAATATAGGTATAATGGCACACATCGATGCTGGTAAAACAACAACTACCGAGCGTATACTGTATTATACAGGTGTAAATCACAAAATCGGTGAAGTGCACGACGGTGCCGCTACTATGGACTGGATGAAACAGGAGCAGGAGAGAGGTATTACCATTACATCTGCCGCAACAACTTGTTTCTGGAAAGAACACCGTCTTAATATTATTGATACCCCCGGACACGTTGACTTCACTATCGAAGTTGAACGTTCATTGAAAGTGCTTGACGGTTCTGTTACCACTTTCTGTGCTAAGGGCGGTGTTGAACCCCAATCAGAAACCGTATGGCGTCAAGCTAACAAATACGGTGTTCCGAGAATGGCGTATATTAACAAAATGGATATTATGGGTGCAGACTTCCATCGTTGTGTTACAATGATGAAAGAAAGACTGGGCTGTAACGCTGTGCCAATCCAACTTCCTATCGGTAAAGAAGAGAAATTTATCGGTATTATCGACTTAGTTGAAATGAACGCTTATATCTATACCAATGATATAGGTACTGATATTATCACAGTAAGCCTTACAGACGGTTCACTTGACAATCTTCAAGTTCAACTGAAAGATACAAATAATAAAGATATTGACGTTAAGGGTGCAATTAATGAAATCCTTGACGAAGCTAAACAACTCCGTGCAGATATGGTTGAACACGTTGCGGAAATGGATGACGAGTTACTTGAAAAATTCTTCAGCGGCGAAGAACTTACCGTTGAAGAGATTAAATCCTGTATCAGAAAGTCAACCATTGCAAACAAAATGGTTCCCGTTACCTGCGGTTCTTCTTATAAGAATAAAGGTGTTCAAAAACTCCTTGATGCAGTTGTTGATTTTATGCCGTCACCTCTTGATGTTACTGCTATTAAGGGTATTAACCCCAATACAGACGAAGAAGAGGAAAGACCTTCTGCAGACGACCAACCCTTTGCGGCATTGGCATTTAAAATTGCGACTGACCCCTTTGTGGGACGTTTAACTTTTATCCGTGTTTATTCAGGTAAATTGGAGTCGGGTTCACAAGTGCTTAACTCCTGTAAAGATAAAAAAGAACGTATCAGTAAGATTTATCAAATGCACGCTGCACAACGTAATCCTTTGGATATACTTTACTCGGGAGATATCGCCGGTGTTGTAGGTCTTAAACTTACCACAACAGGTGAAACACTCTGTGACGAAAAACATCCTATTATCCTTGAAAAAATGGATTTCCCCGACCCTGTTATCAATCTCGCTATTGAGCCTAAAACAAAAGCAGGTCAAGAGAAATTAGGTATAGGATTAAGTAAACTTGCAGAAGAAGACCCCACTTTCAAGACTTGGACAGATACCGAAACAGGTCAAACAATTATTGCGGGTATGGGCGAACTTCACCTTGAAATTATCATTGACAGATTGTTGCGTGAATTTAACGTTGAGGCAAATGTGGGTGCTCCTCAAGTTGCCTATAAAGAAACTATCAAAGGTTCTTCCGATGTTGACGAGAAATACGCACGTCAATCAGGCGGTAAAGGTCAATACGGTCACGTTAAAATCCGTCTTATGCCCAATGAGAGCGGTGCCGGTTTTGTATTTGAAAACAAAATCGTCGGCGGTGCTATTCCGAAAGAATATATCCCCGCTGTTGAAGCCGGTATCAAAGGTGCAATGCAAACAGGTGTTCTGGCTGGTTATCCCGTTGTTGACTGCAAAGTCGAACTCTATGACGGTTCTTATCACGAAGTTGACTCTTCCGAAATGGCATTTAAAATTGCCGGTTCAATGGCGTTTAAATCCGCTATGAAGAAAGCAACTCCTATTATTCTCGAACCGATTATGAAAGTTGTTGTTGACGCTCCCGATAATTATATGGGAACAGTAATCGGCGACTTAAACTCTCGCAGAGGACAGATACAGGGTCAGGAAGAATTGGGCGGCAAAATCGTTCGTATCACTGCTCTTGTTCCTCTTTCCGAGATGTTCGGTTATTCCAACTCTCTCCGCGGCGGTACACAGGGACGTGGTTCTTATGTTATGGAACCCCACTCATATATCGAAGTGCCTAAGTCCGTTTCAGAGAAAATTATTACCAAACGCTCAAAAAATGACGAATAAGTTGTTTTGAATTAATATTGGATAAAAGGCAAAATTCGTGCCTTTTATCCGAAATATTTGTTTTTTCTCTTTTTCAGTAAAATATTTTGAAAAAAATTCTGAAAAATACTTGACAATTATTTTATCTTTATGCTAAGATAATATAAATGACAGTAAAAATTAATGATACTGTTAGGTTCTTTTGACTTAATTGTATCAAGTAAATGATAAAAAGGGGTAGATACCAATGGCAAAGCAAAAATTTGAACGTAATAAACCGCACGTTAATATCGGCACAATCGGTCACGTTGACCACGGCAAAACTACCTTAACTGCCGCTATTACAAAGGTTTTAGCGAAAAAAGGACAAGCTAACATTGAGTCTTATGATATGATTGACAAGGCTCCCGACGAGAGAGAAAGAGGTATTACAATTAATACCGCTCACGTTGAGTATGAAACTGACAAACGTCACTATGCTCACGTTGACTGCCCGGGACACGCTGACTATATCAAAAATATGATTACAGGTGCAGCTCAAATGGACGGTGCAATCCTCGTTGTTGCTGCTTCCGACGGTCCTATGGCTCAAACCAAAGAACACATCCTCCTTGCACGTCAAGTAAACGTGCCTTCAATCGTTGTGTTTATGAACAAAATCGACCTTGTTGACGATGAAGAACTTATCGAACTCGTTGATATGGATATCCGTGAAGTACTTTCTAAAAACAGCTTCCCCGGTGACGATACACCTATCATCAGAGGTTCAGCTCATTTGGCTCTTACCTCTGCAAGTGAGGACATCAACGCTCCCGAATATAAATGTATTATTGACCTTATGGATGCTGTTGACGAATGGATTCCCACTCCCGAAAGAAAAGCTGATTTACCTTTCCTTATGCCTGTTGAGGATACTATGACTATTACAGGTCGTGGTACTGTTGCTACAGGTCGTGTGGAGAGAGGTCAACTCAATCTCGGTGATAAAGTTGAATTGGTTGGTATCCGTGATACCAGAGAAACAACCGTTACAGGTATTGAAATGTTCCGTAAACTCCTTGACTATGCTGAAGCAGGCGATAACATCGGTGCTTTGTTGCGTGGTATTGAGAGAAAAGACATTATCCGCGGTCAAGTACTTTGCAAACCCGGTTCAATTAAACCTCACACAAAATTCAAAGGCGAAATTTATGTTCTTAAGAAAGATGAAGGCGGTCGTCATACTCCTTTCTTTAACAAATATCGTCCTCAATTCTACTTCAGAACAACTGACGTTACAGGTCAAGTAACTCTTCCCGAAGGCGTTGAAATGTGTATGCCCGGAGATAATGTTACTATTACCGTTGAACTCATTACTCCTATCGCTATTGAACCCCAACTCCGTTTCGCTATCCGTGAGGGTGGTCGTACCGTTGGTTCCGGCGTTATTACTGAAGTTATTGAATAGTAAAAAGTTTTAAAATCACTTTGGATTAAAGTTTTTTCATATTTTTTACCGGCAAAACCCTCTCGTTGAATTTACAAAATTTACGGGAGGGTATAGCCATAATATGAAGAAAACGCTTAAATGTAAACTTATGGACGTATGGGAGGTACATACAATGAAAAAATTATTATCTGTTTTAACAAGTTTAGCTCTCTTTACAGGTATTGCCGGTTTCCCTGTTGCCGAAAAAGTTTCGGCAGAAGATGTTAACGTAACAACACATATTCTCGGCGACATTGACGGAAATGACCTCATTGACTATTATGATTATAAATTTTTGGAAGATTGTGTTGACGGCGAAATAAGGTTTGTTATGTTTTACCCGATAATGGAATATTCTTTTGACGTTGACAGAAATGGTTTTATTGGCGAGGAAGATTTTGAATATATAGGAAGTTTACTAACCGGTAATACTACAGATGTTTATGAATTTAAATGGAACGGTGATGGGGACGAAGAAAAGGATGCGTTTTTAGGTTATAATAAAATTTCCAATGATTGCGTTGAGCAAATGAATTTTGTCGGTGACCTTGACGAAGATTTTGATATTGACGAAATGGATTGCAAATGGTTATTGGGCGAAGTTTCAGAGGGTGATACCGATGATTGGAATCCTCGCCACAAGAAATATCTTCGAGATGTTAATACAGACGGCAAGAGTGACAAAAAAGATGTGCTTGCTTTGCAAGATGTTGTAAACGGTCTTGCTCCGATAATGGCGTTTAAATGGAATCAAGCCGAAGAAAAGGCATATGATTATTTTGAAGTCGGCTATAATGAATTGAAAGATGACCCCTTTGATGTTAATATGCCTATGCAATGGTTTGTTATAGGTGATTTGAGCGGTAATTGGTGGGTT
>JAISIJ010000489.1 GCA_031262245.1 Oscillospiraceae bacterium
CTGAATTTTTAAAACCGTTTATCGGTGAACAAATTAATTGTTTTAATAAATTACAACAGCCCAGACGTTATCCAGAAGTCTTTTTAGACGAACGTCATCTATCCCCTCAAGGCAATGAATTGTGGGCTGAGGGCATATTTGATTATCTCTTTGAATCAAAATATTTTGAAGATAGTAATAATTTGGTTAATATTCGTCCTAATGCAGAAGAAAAGAAAAATCCCGATTTGCAAAATTATATTACCGAAATATCAAAATATGCACCTAAACAGCCTGTATTTGGTTCTATTGTAATGAATTGTAATCCTTTTACCCTCGGACATCGATATTTAATTGAGTATGCGTCCTCACGAGTTGATAAATTGTTCATCTTTGTTGTTGAAGAGGATAAAAGCGTATTTCCTTTTGCCGACCGTCTTGAGCTGGTTCGCAAAGGCACTGCAGATTTACAAAATGTGGTTGTTTTACCCAGTGGAAAATTTATTATATCGGCAAATACTTTTGCCGCCTATTTTACAAAATCCGAGCAACAGGATATTGTCATAGATGCAAGTAATGATTTATCAATATTCGGGGAACAAATTGCCCCGACACTGGGAATAACCGTGCGTTTTGCAGGTGAAGAACCTACAGATAACATTACCAGACAATATAATTCTCAAATGAGTATTATTTTACCTAAATATAATATACGTTTTGAAGAAATCCCCCGCAAAGAATTTAATGGTGTTGCTATTTCTGCAAGTCGTGTGCGAAAATTACTTGAAACAAAAGATTTTCACAGCATAGCAGAAATTGTTCCCGCAACAACGTTGAATTATCTTAAAGAAAAATTTTCATAAAAAAACACTCCCCCTGCTTTCAGGGGGAGTTAAGTATCGGTTAGATACTATCTTAGCATCCGCAACCGTTGCTGATACCTTCTACTTTTGGAAGGTTTTGGAGCAACAAGCACAAAAGGACTAAAAAGATAATCCAAGAGCAAGTGTTGTTGCTATTACATAATCCGAACATTCCCAGCACTCCTTTTCCTGTTTTTGAAGATTTGTTTTTCTTCATAATCTATTATATCGTTTTCTTTAAAAAACGTTACTGTTTTTTTGCTTTTCTATTAGTTCCTGTAACGGCTACTATCGAAGTTCCCTACCACTTGTGGTAGTTGGCGTTCTTTAGGCTTGGTTTAACTGTATGTGAAAAATTCCGCCGTGCACGGCGGAATTTTTTTAGCGGACTGGTTTGGATATTTATTATCGTGAACGACAAGGATAGTTAAACCAAAGCCTAAAAAGTGCCAACTATGAAAATAACTACGGAACTTCGAGAGTTGCCGCTACAGGAACGAATAGAAAAGCAAAAAAAGAAAAAAGTTTTTTGCTTGACTTATTTGTCGTTTTGTGTAATAATCATTAAATAAAATAAACCAGTTAATTTTAGGCGGTATAAAAATGAATGTTATTACAGTTATAGGCAATGGCTTTGATTTGCAGTTGGGGTTGCCGACAAGGTACAGTGATTTTTTTAAATGGCTGAAAAAAGATGTTGACCCTAATGGTTTTCTTGAATATACAGGGAGTGGTGAAAAATTTGAGAGTAGTGGACGTGAAGAAGGCAGTGTATATGATAAAGAAAATAAAAAATATATAACAAAATATAGGGTAATAAGTAATTATACTATAGAAAAAGATTTTGAAAAGTTTCTCAACAACGAAGTAGAGACTATTAATGAAAAATGTAAACAAATTAATATTGATAGTTGGTGGACTTGGTATTTTTTATATATAAAAAATACATTTAAAAATTGGGCAGATATTGAAAAAGAAATTGAAAACTTATTATGTTCAATTGAAAATAATGACAAATATAGATGTGAAATTTTAAATTATGGAAAATTAAATTGTTTAGACATTAAATATTACTATACTGATAATAATTTAAGTAATGGTGTAGAGCAAAAAGATTTTTTAGAATTTGATATGTTAAACGCTTTATATTATGAAAACAATTTTAATATAGTAATTAAAAATGGATATTCAGAAATATTCAATATTAGAAAACATTCAAAAAATTTACTTTCAGAATTGAAAAAATTTGAAGTAAAATTCATTGAATATATAAATTATATTCAATCCCTTGTTCTTGACGGATATGAGAAAAGGTCTGAAATATTATTGGAAAAAATTTTCGAATCCGCTTTTATGGAAGAATCCCAATTTTTATATCATAAATCACATAATTTGGTTTGCTTGAATTTTAATTATACTCAAGTTTCTATATTCCATAAAAATTTTGAATTAATAAATGTTCACGGTTCAGAAGAAACTAGGGATATTATTTTTGGTATTGATGAAAATTGTAATGTTGCTAATGAAGCTAAAATATTCAAAAAAACTTATCGAAAAATGTTTATTACGGACAAACAAAAAGAATTACCAGAAACTTGTGATTATTTAATCTTTTTCGGACATAGTCTTGCAGACGCTGATTATTCATATTTTCAGAGTTTATTTGATTTTTATGATATTTACGGAGGGAAGATTAAACTTTTATTTTTTGTTAACGACCAGCCACGCAATGACAATCCGGATTTTCCGAAAGAAAATGTTGAAGATAAGACAG